>JAUMAI010000501.1:0-3461 GCA_032116775.1 Pirellula sp.
CACCTGAGCATCGGTGGACGCCCATCGCAGCAACCACTTAAATTCCTGTTCTGCACGCGCGTGCTGTCGCCAATCATCCAGAAGTTCCGTGGCCAAGCGAAGTTTTAGTTTGGTGTTGGGGCCAAATTTCTGCAGGCCTCTCTCCAGCAAATCGATTCGCTCTCTACGACTACTAAAGTCAAGATGCTGATCGATCTGACAGAGAAGCAACCTTAAGTCGTTTGGAAACATTTCCTGCAGGCTACGCGTGATCGACTGGCATTCCTGTAGTTGTCCATTATAACGGGCGACAGAAAGTTTGCTTTGCAGCGTCAAGCGATGGGTTGGATCGATCTGCTGCATGGATTGTACTGCGCAGCTCGCGGCATCGTGATCATGCCGTTTGAGAGCAACATCAATTTGATATTGCAAGTCGTAAAGCTCTGCTTCGGGCAAGGCGATCGAAGAGAGTCTCTCGGACAATTCAATTGGAATTAGTACCATGCCTCGTGGGCCACTGCTGGCTTGATGTTCCAGTAATTTGTCAGTCGTAGCTTCGATGAGACTGCGTGTGGATGGATCGCGGATCAGCAATACTTCGCTGAGCGAGTCATAGCCCATGACTGCCTGTAAATGACCGAAATTTAGATTAATGGTAGTTAGGGTGAATGGAATTTGGGCATCGATGAGTTGTTTAGCAGCTTGATCGGTGATACGAAACTCGCGGGCTACGAAGCCATTTTCGCTTGCCCATGTTCTTTCATCGTGAGATTGAGTACCGTCATAGCAGATACGTGCTGCGATCTCCTCGTGACGAATCATCTTATTCCAGTATTGGGCGATTGCAGCGAGGGTTGCTGGTGCGCACGTGAGGTGGTGTTGGCGAACGAAAGATACTGGTAGCTTCTTGCGAGAATGACGAATATCGATGTGAGATTTAAGCGAGGCCTCTAATTTATGTACTAGTTTCTGGTAACTGGGGGAGTCAACTTTTCTAGCGAAGTGAAGAGCATCTTCTGTATTGCCAAGTTGATAATGCGCTGTGGCGCGCATCATCGCACTCCAACCTTCTACCGCATTCATCGGAGCGATAATCGCGGTTTGTTCATATTTCTCTACTGCATGTAGTGAGTTTTCATGCCGCTCGACATCCAGATAGATTCTCGCAAGTTGGGCCCATAGGGATGGACATTCCAAACGCAACGTCGCTTGCTCAAGAAGATCGACAGCCTGTTCATCCTGGTTCGCCTCAAGCAGCAGTTCAGCCAATGACTGTATGGCGGGCCGATACCAAGGGTGTAGAGTTAAAGCTTGGTTTACAAGTGCGATTGCTTCGTCATGGTGGTCTCTACGATGAGACAGCTCAGCGCTGGCTAAGAGGATCCAGGGGCTGTTGGCGTCAAGGTCTCGAGCCGCTGAGATATAATGGGCGGCGCGATGGAAATCCCGCAGCGTGCCCAATAGAGAAGCTTTGAAGGCTAACCAATCCGCCTTCTCTTTAGTGTGGGCGTGCGTGGGTAAGTCGACATTTCGTACGTCGAGCCATGTTCTGAGTGGTCCACGACGAGCTCGCAAGGCAAGGGAGCCATAGTAGATCGCTCGAGGATGGGTGGGGTATTCCCGAATGGCGAGTTGATGAAGGGCACGTCCCCAAGATGGACGCCCCAGTTGGTAGGCAAGCTTTCCGGCAATGAGCCGTCCCTCGACCGAAGGCCATTTTCCCAGGCTTCCCAGTGGTTCACCAACTCGAAAGGCTTGGATGTACTGGCCTTGGTCGTACAGATCGCTAGCGGTTCTGATGATTTCCAACTCAGCGTTGTTAAGCATGATCTGGGGAAAAGCGGGGCTGAACGAAGGGCCAAGGAGGATATTTTTACCAAGTTTTAGGGGGTGCCGGCAAATTCCTTTGTAATGGCTCTACGAAGGAGAGCGATTTGGTGTTAGTCTAAAAAGTCAAAGGTTACCCAAACTCCCCTGTTTGAATGAGGCGATCTGTGACAACGGTCGACGTTTCTCGGTCAAGCGTTTCCAAAGCACGTCCTATTTTAGGGACTCACATGCCAGCGTTTGTCTTTGACACTGGTATTCAGGTTGCTAGGCATGCCGCGCAAATCGTTGCCAGGTTGATCCGTGAGCGTTCGGAATTGGGACAGCGGACCGTGTTAGGTTTGCCAACCGGTTCCACGCCTGTCGGAACGTATCGAGAGTTGATTCGCCTGCATCGGGAGGAGGGCGTCGATTTCTCCTCGGTAGTTGTTTTTGGGTTGGATGAGTATGTAGGTCTACCTGCCGATAGTCCACAGAGTCATCGCCAATGGTTACACGAACATTTCTTGAAGCATACCAATATTCAGCCAGAGAATATCTATCTTCTCGATGGACAATTAACAGGCAGTGACATCGACCTTCACTGTCGTCGATTTGACGAGGCCATTCAGCATATGGGTGGTTTTGATTTGGTGCTGTTGGGTATCGGCCGCAATGGTCACATTGGCTACAACGAACCATTCTCGGTGCGCAAAAGTCGGACAAGGCTCTGTACCCTCGATCCGATTACCCGTCAGTCGGCCGCAAGCGATTTCTTTGGTGAAGACAATGTGCCGACCCAAGCCTTAACGGTTGGCTTAGGGACGATACTTGCTGCTCGGCGTATTTTGCTTTTGGCGCTCGGAGAGCACAAATCGAGCATCATGCGTGAGACATTAGAAGGTTCGATTACGGACCGTGTTCCGGCAACTTTCCTCCAAGATCATGGCGATGTAAGGGTTTTGTTAGACGTCGCCGCTGCCGGTAAATTGGCAGGCGTTGATACTCCTTGGTTGCTAGGCAATCTCGAGTGGGATGATTTACTAGTCAAGAGAGCCGTTCTTTGGTTGTGCCAGCAGACCGGCAAAGCGTTATTGAAGCTGGATGATGACGATTTCCGAAGACACGATTTGCATCAGTTGTTGAGACATCATGGTCCAGCGCAACGCATCGCGCATCGAGTCTTCAGATGGATGATGGACACGATTGAATATCATCCGGCGGGCCGTGAATCCAAGACGGTTTTATGTTTCAGCCCACATCCAGATGATGATGTGATCAGTATGGGTGGTACCCTGATTCGATTAGTCGAGGATGGCCATCGTGTGCATGTGGCTTATATGACCAGCGGCAATATTGCGGTCTTTGACCATGATGCGCGGAGAGTTGCTGATTTGGTAACGGAATACAATCGACTCTTCGAACTCGATCATCACGGATCGCAAGAACTGGAACGTGATGTACGTTATGCACTGAACCATAAGAAACCTGGACAGCCCGATGCAGAGAATATTCTCAAAATTAAATCGCTCATTCGTTGGAGTGAGGCTCGAGCCGGCGCGATTCAGGTTGGTTGTCGCGAGGAAGATCTGCACTTCCTTGACCTCCCCTTCTATCGCACTGGGACCATTGCCAAGCGTCCCGTAGGTACTGAGGACATGCAAATCATTGCTGAC
>JAUMAI010000502.1:0-22431 GCA_032116775.1 Pirellula sp.
TCAACCGACACACACACACCTATACACTCCTCTGTGTCAAGCATCATCAACACCAGTGCGTGCTTCACCACCAACATAACCCAAGACATAACACACGCCACGCAGCTCCACACCTGCTGACCGACTGCTTTGTTGCATGGTTCTGAGAGAAGCACCCACATCCCCTCCCTGCTGCTGCTGCTGCCGCCGCAAGCACTGAGGTCATCTTGAATACACACACACACACATACACACACTCCAATGGACCCCACCACCAAGGAAGCCTGCTTGGGCATCCTCCGTCGGTTGCGGCGGCGGAAAGGACTGTCAGACTTTGATTATACGAAAGAGTTTCTCGTTGGTTTGGCAGGCTATTTGGCTCGAGTGGAGCACCCCATGGATTTCGTCACCATTGAAAAGGGTGTGCAGAGTGGGGAGGTGACCACACCGGCAGCCTTTGTGAAGCTGCTGCGGAGGATGCCGAGTAATTGCCTGCGGTTTTGTTTGGAAGGGGCCAATATGAGTATACGGAAGGCTGGGAGAAGGTTGCTGGACGCGGTGGAGAAAGAAGTGGGGGAGCATTTACCTGCAGGGAGTTTCCCTCCTCTAAGGCCCGATGTTTGGCCCTGCCTTGACCTGTTGGACAAGCTCTTGGTGTGTACACAGGCACAGAACTTGGCAGGCCTCTTTTGGGCACGGATTGAGTTGAGTATCTTGGACCCGACACGGTTTACACAGTATATGAATATGATTGCTTTCCCCATGGACTTGGGACGCCTCACCGCCGAGCTCCTGGAGCAAGGGATTGCCACCACTGAATTCTTGGATGGAGGTTCGGCGAATTTCCATCGCTTCGAGACGTTCTCGGTCACTGACTAGTGCGTTTGTCGATGAACCAAGCTCGTCCGCTAGCGGTAGTCCGCTGGTGAAATGAACAACAGTGCCATCACCCATATCGATACCATGATGCCAGTAAGGCATGACGTTTTTCCAGAACAATCGCACTCTCACATGATCGGCTCGAGCCATTTTGATTCCTGTTAATAACGTGCGGTGATGAACTTTTCTGTGGCTATTTCGGCGGCCATTGGAAAGCGATACAAAAGTCCGTAACTATCCATTATCTAGAAGTGCTTACGGAGCTATCCGCACGGGAGTTCTAGAGTCATAGCGGGAACTCTTCATTTGACTACCTATTCGGCTTCTGGCCGTAAATATGGGGGGCGATGGCGCGGAAAGCGAGATTTACGCCCCTTTTTTGCCCGATTTTATGGCTTCTGACCATGTTTTGCGACCTTCGGAGCCCAGTGAGCCTCCGTTCAACGTCCAGCCCTGGTTTTTCAAGAGCCTCGATCAGATAGTCAAATGAGTCTTGATCGCCGCCGTTATGTTCCGAATGATTGGTACGGGTCTCACCATTGGCGGCCTGAAAAGGGAATTACCTCAGCCGAGTCGAGTCTAAATGATTGAATTACCCTTCTACAGCAAGCTGAATGGAAGGAGGGGCATTTGGTAAGACCCGCGAACGTTGGGCGAACAGTAAGGCCATTGCATGCGAACGATCTACCTTGATTACAACAGTAGCACGCCGGTAGCTGGTAGCGTTCGAGAGGCTATGCAGCCCTTTCTCGGAGACTTTTTTGCTGACCCGAGTAGCTCGCATTGGATGGGTCGAGCATCCCATGAAGCGGTAGAAGATTCGAGGGCTTGCGTCGCTAAACTGCTAGGTTGTCATCCCTCCGAAATGGTTTTCACGTCAGGTGCTACCGAGAGTATCAATTTAGCGATACTCGGCAGTGCAGCTCAGATTTCCTCACAGTTGCCAACCAACGCACCCCGTCATTTGATTATTTCAGCTATCGAATATCCGGTGGTAGCCCAATGCGCGGAGCATCTGCAGCAACAAGGTTGGAGCGTTACGGCCGTTCGCTGCAATTCGCACGGCGTAATTTCGGTTGATGAGTTCGAAGCAGCGATTCGTCCAGCGACTCGCTTGGTAAGCATCATGCATGCGAATCATCAAATCGGGACGATTCAGCCCATCGCCCGAATCGCAGAGATATGTCACTCGCGTGATATTGTAGTCCACACCGATGCGGCTCAATCGATGGGCAAGATTCGCTGCTCGGTTGAGGAACTGAATGTTGATTTGTTGTCTTTCAGCGGCCACAAGATGTACGCTCCCAAAGGCATCGGCGGCCTTTACGTGCGCAGTGGTGTTCCACTTCAGCCCATCATGTTCGGGGAAGGTAATGAAGGAGGCTTGCGTCCTGGAGCCAGGAATGTTCCACATATCGTTGGCCTCGGTCAAGCTGCTCGCTTGATTGATGCGGCCTTACAAGATGGAGCAGATCGTATGGTTGAATTGCGGGATCGCTTCTTAGCACGACTCGAGTTTGAACTGAATCAACCGATCGTTGTTCATGCGAACCAAGCAGAGCGTTTACCGAATACACTCAGCCTCGAACTCCCCTTCCTAAAGTCCGAACAACTGCCGCGAGTACTGCCTGAGATATGCCTCGGTCCCTCCGTAGATCGAGATCTAGAACCTCATCTGCCTAGCCAAAACCCAACCCTTCGCGCCTTGGGCTTAACCGCCGAACAAGGACAGCGAACGATTCGTGTGAGCCTGGGTTGGCAAACCACGGAAGAAGACGTCGATCGAGCTGCGGAAATGATCGCTGGGGCCGTGGACGCGTTGCACGCCTAGCCACGAATTCAAACAATGTGTCGATGATCACCGTATACTTGGCCTGCCAGACAGCCAACCAGAGATCTATTAACCCAGATTACTTTTCTAAGATCGAAGTCATCTCGATCGATTGTATCCACTTCTGCTCTCAATAGCTGCTGCATAGTTGCCTTTCAATTCTCTATTATGCCATGGATCACTATGTCATCCTTAACCAGGTCTCCGCTGGTCGCTATGGCTCGGCTCGGCGACAATGACGGAACGCTAGCTAGCGCAGTGTTTTATTTAGTTTGAGATTAGAGTCTCTTGATTCGCATCGCAGCGATTTAAGTTGAAATTCCGAGATAGTCGAACGATCGATCTCATGATAAACGCCACATAGCACGATGAGGGTAATAAACCGTTAATTGGAGATGTTCTTTCAAAATCTTTACTTTTATATTGAACATAACTCGAAAGCGGTGCGCGAAAAATGGACTTGAGTGAGTTGCTGGAGGCGCGGCAAGGGCGGCCGACTGAAAGTAAAGCAGCGCTAAAGATCGCAACTTTTGCCGTTATACCTGCAGCCATGTTGGGCCTGCTCGCTGGTACACGATTGGTTGGTGTGGGCGACCCGATCGTCAAACTGCTTTTGGTCTGTTCGGCGGGCGCGTTTGTGGCCGGTATCGGCATCGCGCTGCTGGTATTAGCTGTCTACCATCTGTTTGGCTTCAGGCCGGTCGCTATTCTCGCGGATGCGCTAACGGGAGGTTTCCTGGGGCTGCTGTCTGGAGGGATGGTTGCTCTGATGCTTATGTGGCTCAGCATCGTACAGCCTGATCAAGCACTCTGGGCGTTGCTGTTGATCCCACTTGGTACCCTTGCTGTTCCTCTTTTTCGAACGTGGGGCGCTAGGTCGTAGGATCGAGGTGGCTCTGAGTCCAACGCTGATCGCGATATTAGCGAAACTATTAGTTGGGGCTGGGCAGCGGACCAACAACCGAATCCTTAGTTGTTTATAAAGTTTTAAGGATGCGAAAAGTTCGCGACTTGGTAGCCAAGTCAATCGTATTCTGTCGGTGATACGGCGAACAAGTTACTTTCTTGTAAAGAGATGGTTGTTGTTTGCGAATTGGTGAATCTCGGTAAGGAACTCGGCAGCAACCCAAGGTTTGATAGTACGCGAAAGCAAGAGTTATTGTCCTCTCCGCGGTTGTTGGTCCGCTGGATCGGTACGACTTGTTCAGTAGCTTCTCACGGTGATATTTAAATCGCGGCCAATAGGTCAGTGGGCATCCTGAGTGGCAACGAGATTGTGCGGCGAATTGCGTGTAGTTGATTTATTCGCCACAGTCATTGCAAGCATTAAATTCGTTAAAGCTGGAACTCTATTCCGACGATACTTCAAAGCGGTGCGCCGAATCCTTGCGTTTATTTTGCGCGCGGATCGCACAGCGTCTTCATCTGCCAATGGACATTAAAGCTGTCATGGGAGGTGTTGACCATAGGCTACCCCAGGCAAGGATGAAGGGTATACAGGCTCGGCCATGAATAATTCGCTCCAACTTGCCTGTTTGCGAATCAGATCCCTCACATCGCTAGGGCGAAATCACTTATCAGGATTGTTCCTGGGTTTTACCGCTTGTCTGGTAGCAGTTGGAGCATTGGGCTGCCGAACGCCTCGTGAATGGAAACAAAACGGTTTCAAAGTTGGGCCAAACTACCACAGGCCTATTGAACCGGTTTCAGAAGCATGGATAGACGCAGATGATCCTCGATTGATATCTCAGTCGCCTGACTTAGCTGCTTGGTGGAGTAACCTGAATGATCCCACGCTAGAAGTACTAGTGCAAAATGCCTGTCAACAAAACCTGAGTGTTCGCGAAGCAGCATTCCGGGTTTTACAGGCGCGTGCCGAATTGGGAGTCACGCAGGGGAAGTTTTTTCCGCAGACCCAAGTTGTCGACGGCGGCTTCACAGAGCAAAAATTTAGCGGTGCCAATGCCTCAACCCCTTTTCTGCCCAATTCATCCTTTGGCAATTGGCAATACGGCTTTGCACTTGCCTGGGAATTAGATTTCTGGGGCAAATATCGCCGCATGATCGAAGCTGCCGAAGCAAACTTCGATGCCTCAGTCGAGGATTACGATGCGGTGCTTGTGACGTTGATCGGCGATGTTGCTCAAAACTATGTGCAACTCCGAATCGTTGATCAGCAAATTGCGTATATCGGCCAAAATGTGAAGCTACAACAAGAGACACTAGACATTGCCAACGCTCGCTTTGCTGGTGGTCAAGCGACGGAGTTGGACGTCGACCAAGCGAAGAGTGTTTTGGCCCAGACTGAATCGCAGACTCCAGCTCTGGAAATTCAACGTCGACAACTGGCCAATCGACTCTGCATTTTGCTCGGCGTACCAGTCCAAGATCTCAATTCCTTCTTAGGCCAAGCGCCAATCCCAGAAACTAGGCCTGATGTGGTTGTTGGAATACCAGCAGATATTCTTCGGAATCGTCCGGACGTACGACGTGAAGAACGCAAGACGGCGATGGAGTCGGCTCGAATTGGGATGGCTGAGTCGGACCTTTATCCTGCGATCTCCGTAACGGGGCATTTGGGATACAGCGCACGCCAATTCTCCGACATATTCACTGGGGATGCATTCATGGGGTCTGTCGGGCCAGGATTTCGCTGGAATGTCCTGAATTATGGACGGCTACTCAGCAATATCGAGCGAGTCGAAGCCTCGTTTGAGGCACAGGCCGCTAATTATCAGAGGACTGTTCTCCAGGCGGGACTCGAAGCTGAAAATGCAATCGTTGAGTTTTTAAAGTCCCAGGAGCAAGCGGATAAGCTGGGGGAAAGTGTACAGGCGATGGAGAAGGCGTTACAGGTTGCGATGGTTCAATACAAGGGTGGATTGATAGATTTCGATCGCATCTCTTTGATCGAACAGAATCTTGTTTCTCAACAGACGTCTCTCGCCCAAGCCAAAGGTAATACTACCCTCGGTTTAATCAATCTATATCGCGCGCTTGGAGGTGGCTGGGAAATTCGACTTACTCAACCGTATCCCACAAAGTCGCCAATCAACAATGCGGTTCCCGATCCTCCGATGACAATCAGTACCGATACGTCTTTGCCTGAAAAAGAAGTCGTGGAACTCGTCCCGCAACCTTCACAAGTAGACGAGTCCATTGATCGTGAATAAGAACTACTCGTTGGATACAAGTCGTTGTGCGAGATCGAGATTGGTTGCGACCGTCATATTTGTATTCCTGCCTGGGTGCAATTCATTAAATCCATTCCAACGCCCATTCGGTAAATGCGTCAGTAGTTGGTGCGAGCCATCACACGCTTCGTGTTGCAGCTCAATTCCCTACTGCAATAAACAATTGCCAGCTGTTCCCTGCCCATCTCATGCAAATGGTTGTGCGCACTACTGCGGAAAAGTAGCTCCTGTAGATCCGTGCCCCACATGCGTTACTGAACGCGACACTTACGAATGCAAACCGCCTCCTTGCATTCCGTGTGCGACGAGTTGTACTCGACACATCATGGTACCTTAGTACGTCACTGATCTCGATGTTGTGCTAATTGCTGACCCGCTTTTCGCAGACAGAGTCTCATTAGTTTGCTTTGCTGTTTGGTTCTCGGTTAAACCAGCGTATTGCGTAGTAAAATACTGGCGTCAACAAGATCCCAAAGAATGTAACACCTAGCATACCGCTGAAAACAGCAGTACCTAACGTCCGACGCATCTCGGCCCCTGCACCTTGCGCTATAACCAACGGTACCACACCGAGAATAAAGGCAAACGACGTCATTAAGATCGGACGCAATCGTAAGCGACAAGCGCTGATTGTAGCTTCGCGTGTTGACTTGCCCGCTTTGCGTTCCTGTTCCGCAAACTCTACGATCAAGATGGCGTTCTTACTTGCCAATCCCACCAAGACGATCAAACCAATCTGTGTGAATATATTGATATCCATCTGGGCAATCGTCACTCCGACAACGGAGCACAGCAAACACATTGGGACAACCAAAATCACAGCCATCGGTAGCGACCAACTCTCATATTGTGCTGCGAGGACTAAAAAGACAAATACCACGGCCAATGCAAACACATACATCGCAGTATTGCCTGCGTCGAGTTGCATAAAAGTAAGCTCAGTCCAGTCGAATGCCATAGAACGAGGTAATTTCTCTTCGGCAATTTTCTCCAATAGCTGGATGGCATCGCCACTACTAGTTCCCGGCATGACATTACCCGTCACCGACGCCGCAGAGTACATATTGTAACGCATCAGTGATTGTGGTCCTGATTCATCCTTCAATCGCAACAAAGTTGACAGAGGCACCATCTCCTTTTTCTGATTTGGGACCTTTAACTGTAAAATCTGAGAAACTCGGGTACGGTACTCCGCGTCTGCCATGACGTTGACTTGCCAGGAACGGCCAAACTGGTTGAAGTTGTTCACATAGTACGAACCCAAATAAACCTGCAGGGTCTCAAAAACATCGGAGGGTGTGACACCCAAAGACAAACACTTTTCCCGATCGATATCCAAATATAGCCAAGGCGTGTTCGATCGAACGCTGCCAAATACACCTTGTAAACCAGGTGTATTATTGGCTTCATCGACTATGGAATCGGTGACACGCTGGAGTTCATCGAGTCCCATGTTGCCTCGATCTTCAACGATGAATTTGAAACCACCGGTCGTTCCTAGGCCATCGATAGGCGGCGCACCGAAAATACTAATTTGAGCATCTCGAATCTCAGCAAGACATGCACTCCGAATCTTGTCGGCGATGTCGTCGGCGGAAAGACCTTTGCGATTCCCAAACTCTTCAAGCATGACATACATGCTTCCTAGGTTCGAAGCATTAGTCGACAAAAGCAAGGATTGCCCAGAAACAGAAACAGTATGGGCTACCCCTTCGCTCTTCCGTGCGATCTTTTCTATCTGACTTAATACTTCGCGTGTTCGTCCAACTGACGCGGAATCGGGTAGCTGGACGCTCAACATTAAATATCCTTTGTCCTGGTTGGGTATGAAGCCGACGGGAGCTTTTGAGAACTCCTGGTAGGTCAACCACAACAAACCCAGGTACAACGCTAAGACTAGCAAGGTTCCACGCAGCAGCAGACCGACAAAACGCGCGTAGGTGTTTGTCGCGAAATCGAATACGATATTAAATAAATGAAAAAACCAACCGATTGTCACATCGATGATCCAGGTCAAAGGATCGCGTTTCGCTCCTTTAGGCTTCATTAGAATCGCAGCCAGGGCAGGGGATAATGTCAACGAATTGATCGCCGAAAATGCTGTCGATACGGCGATCGTGATTGCGAACTGTCGGAAAAATTCTCCAGTGATTCCAGAGATAAATGCACACGGAATAAAAACAGAACAAAGGACTAAGGCTACCGCAATCACTGGCCCAGTTACTTCATCCATCGCTTTTCGAGCCGCGTCGCGTGGTGATAAACCGTGATGTAGCCATCGCTCTACATTTTCCACCACAACGATGGCATCATCCACCACGATCCCGATCGCCAGTACTAATCCAAAAAGAGAAAGATTATTTAGCGAAAATCCTAGCGCCGACATGACGGCAAATGTGCCAATAATCGCCACTGGAACGGCGATCAAGGGAATCAAAGTAGTTCGCCAGTTTTGCAGAAACAATAATACGACGATGGCTACCAAAATGATGGCGTCTCGAAGTGTCTTGAAGACCTCAAGAATCGACTCCTTGATGAACGGCGTTGTGTCATAAACAATTTTATAGTCCATTCCTTCGGGGAAGCTTTTTTTGAGCTCCTCCATTTTTTTATAAACACCTTGGGCCGTTTTGAGGGCATTCGAACCTGGTAATTGATAAATGGACATTGCGATGGATGGCTTCCCGTCAAGCATGCAAGTCTGATCGTATTGCTGGGAGCCTAACTCGATGCGGGCAATATCTCGCAGGCGTACCACCGCTGCCGAGGTGGCCTCTGATGGGCTATACGCATTTGAACTGTTGGCTTTGATGATGATGTCGCCGAATTGTTCGACATCTACTAGTCGTCCCAGTGTGTTGATAGTTAATTGGAATTCCTGTCCTGGGGCGATAGGTTCCATTCCGATCGCTCCCGCCGCGACTTGGATATTCTGTGAGGATATCGCATCGACTACATCTTGCGTACCAATATTCATCGCCGCGAGCGCGTCCGGATTAAGCCAGGCTCGCATACTGTAATCGCGCTGGCCTAGGTAAGTAACAGCAGCGACTCCTTCCAATCGCCCCAATTCATCCTTGATTTGGATTGTGGCGTAATTGCTCAGATACAAATCATCGTACTCGCCGCTCTCAGACACTAAATTTACGATCATCATCGTGCTGGGAGACATCTTCTTCACATTGATCCCCTGGCGTTGTACGAGATCAGGGATTACTGGCTGGGCAAGCGAAACCCGATTCTGCACCAAAACCTGAGCCATATCGGAATCGGTGCCTAGTTTGAAGGTAATCGTCAGTTGGTATGTCCCATCGTTGGTGCACTTTGAAGACATATAGAGCATGTTCTCGACACCGCTGACTTGCTGCTCAATCGGTGCTGCAACCGTATCGTTTACGGTGTTCGCATTGGCGCCCGGGTACGAGGCCGTAACCAGCACAGTTGGCGGTGTCACCTCCGGGTATTGTGCAATCGGGAGAGAGAAGATGGATACCAACCCTGCAAGCGTCAAGAGTATTGACAGCACAGCAGAAAAAATTGGCCGATCGATAAAGAAATGAGAAATCATTCTCCGCTCTCTCCAGTTGTTACTAGCGACTTTGGAAGCCGCTTACTTTTTCGTGCGCTGACGAGTACCGAGATGGTGATACCGAAGGCGAAGCCAGCGATCAGCGCCCAATGTAGATGCTGGAAACCGGCTAGGTGGGCAAGCCAACCTCCGAGCATTCCGACCGCCCCACCCATTGCTGAGGATACAACTTGACGTAGAGCTTTGTTCTGCAATAACGAGAACTCACTTGCGCGGATGATTACATAAAAGAAAACCGGTGTTAGAAAAATCCCAAATAAAGTTACTCCGATCATTCCGCTGAACACGGCGGTACCCAACGACCATCGCATCTCGGCTCCAGCGCCCGATGCAACTACCATTGGCACAACCCCAAGAATAAAAGCCAACGAAGTCATCAAGATAGGACGTAGACGCATGTGGCATGCTTGCACGGTGGCCGTTCTCGCATCATTACCCGACTCATGCAAATGCTTCGCGAATTCAATAATTAGAATCGCATTTTTACACGCTAAACCAACCAACACAACAAATCCTATTTGAACGAAGATATCCATCGGCAATTTACGTAGGAACACTCCTGCCAACGCGCATAATAGGCACATCGGTACAACTAGAATTACCGCTAGCGGCAATGACCAACTCTCATACTGTGCCGCTAAAACCAAAAACACAAATACCACTGCTGCACCGAAAACAAACATGGCGGTATTACCAGCTCTTATTTGCATGAACGTCAAGTCAGTCCATTCAGTGGTCATCGAGCCAGGCAGTATGGATTTGGCTTCGCTCTCCATGAGATGGATCGCTTGGCCTGAACTTACAGGTGGCATTGCCCCCCCCATGATTGCAGCCGCTGGATACAGGTTGTAGCGTGTTATCAAGACCGGACCACCATCATCAACTAAACGAATCAATGATCCAAGCGGAACCATATCTCCGTATTTATTGCGAATAAATAGCTGTTTTAAATCGTTATTTTGATCTCGAAATTTGCCATCGGCTTGGATATTGACCTGCCAATACCGACCGTACAAATTAAAGTTGTTGACATAGTACGAGCCAACGAAGATTTGCAGCGTCTTGTTGACCTGATCGACCGACAAGCCCAATGATTCCGCTTTGGTGCGATCGATATCCATACGCAATTGTGGAGCACTGGCCCTAAACGTACTTGGCATCACAATCATATGTGGTTTTTGACGGCTCGAATCCACCAAAGCATCAGTCGCACTCTGTAGCTCTTGCATCCCCAAAGAACCACGATCTTCGACCATTAACTTAAATCCACCACCTCGGCCGATCCCGGGTACCGGCGGTGCGCCATAAATTCCAACCTTGGCGTCACGCATCTCCTCGGCAAACGCAGTGCGCAATTTGGCCATCACTGCGTTCGCGGACAATTCCTCTGCCCGCCGCTGGTCAAATGGTTTGAGAATAACGAAAATGGAACCGAAATTTGAGCTGTTACTTTGCAGCATTACCGACTGACCAGAGACTTCAAGGGTGTGGTCAACGCCCGGAGTGCTTCGGCAAATCTCACCTAACCGCTTTATAACTTCTGTCGTACGCTGAACAGATCCCGAGTCGGGAATTTGAGCATCGACCAGCAGCCAACCTTGGTCCTGTTGCGGAATGAAACCGACAGGATAAAAACTGAATATCCAACCAGTCACTCCGAGTAGCATCCCATAAACGAGGATCACCACGAAACTGATTCTCAACAATAGACCAATCGTGGCTGCGTAATACTTACCGGTAATCACGAACCCCCAATCGAATAAACGAAAAAACCAACCCAGGCTCCAGTCAAGCAAACGACTCAGCAAGTCATGGCTTTGGTGCTGAGGTTTCAGCAATATGACCGCCAACGCCGGACTCAAAGTCAACGAATTGACTGCGGATAACACGGTTGAGACGGCAATCGTAACGGCAAATTGTCGGAAAAATTGGCCGGTGATTCCTGTGATGAAAGCACATGGCAAAAACACCGCACACAGTACGAGAGCCACTGCGATGACTGGTCCAGTCACCTCCGTCATTGCCTTACGAGCTGCCTCCCTGGCACTCATCCCTTCCTTGAGTAAACGTTCGACATTCTCCACGACAACGATGGCATCATCCACGACAATTCCGATTGCGAGGACCAATCCGAAAAGCGAAATGTTATTGAGGCTAAAACCGAGCAGAGACATAACACCAAAGGTTCCGATGATGGCCACTGGAACGGCGATCAAAGGGATCAATGCGGCTCGCCAGTTTTGCAAAAATACCAGCACGACAATCGCGACCAACAGGATGGCTTCGAAGAGCGTCTTCACGACATCATTAACCGACTCTTCAACGAAGGGAGTTGTGTCGTAATAGATCCCGTACTCTAAGTCGTCGGGAAAGCGAGTCTTGAGTTCGTCCATTTTTTGTCGGACTGAATTCGCAACATCCAGCGCATTGGTTCCAGGCAACTGAAAGATAGCTAAACCTACACACGGCTTGCCATCCAATGTGCAGTATTGGTTATAGCCCTGAGCCCCTAATTCAACCCTCGCAATATCCCGCAAGTAAACATATGTAGGTGAATCGGTACCCGATGAATCATTTTCTGCCTTGATAATAATCTTCTCAAATTGCTCCGGCGACTTGAGGCGACCGACTGCATCGATCGGCAATTCAAAATCTGCGGTGCCACTCGGTTGCATACCGGTTTGGCCCAAGACCGCAGGCGTGCTTTGCTTTTGAATTGCGTCTGCAACATCTGTTGCCGAAATGTTGCGAGTCATCATTCGTTGAGGATCCAACCAAGCTCGAATGCTATAGTCTCGCTGACCGAAATAACCGATGTCGGCTACCCCCGGAACACGGAACAATTGGTCCTTGACATTCACCGTGGCATAATTGCTGAGAGCGATATTATCAAACGTTCCGCGTGGGCTAAAAAAGCTAACAACCAACAAAATATTGGGAGACTTTTTTTTGATCGTTAAACCTTGTTTCTGAACCGAATCTGGCAATTGCGGCATAGCCAAAGAAACACGGTTCTGTAACATGACTAAAGCGGTGTTCAGATCGGTTCCTAGGTCAAAGGTGATAGTGAGATTGTAGGAACCGTCGTTTCCGCTATTCGAGGACATGTAGAGCATCCCCTCGACGCCATTTACTTGTTGCTCAATCGGTGCTGCAATCGTGTCAGCAACGACCTTGGCACTGGCTCCAGGGTAAATGCATGAAACCTGAACCGTCGGCGGAGCGATTGGGGGATATTGCGAGACGGGAAGTCCCAATAATGCTAAGCCGCCCGCGATCGTTATGAAGATCGAGATGACAGATGCGAAAATCGGTCGATCGATGAAAAAGTGCGAAATCACTGCCGGTTACCTTAACCCGCCGACCCAGGCGGGTCCTTTGATTGTTTCGAACCGACCATCGGAACTTCTTCGACTTTTACGACCGTTTTAGGCCGAACAAATTGTAAGCCGCTTACGATTACTTGATCATCTTCCTTTAGCCCAGATTCCACGACCCGCAATCCATCGTCTTGGAGTGCACCTACGGTGACTGGAACACTTTTCACAGTGTTCTGTGAATCTACCACCATCACATACTTGCGACCTTGATCGCTTCCTAAAGCTCTTTCACTCACAAGCAATCGAGAGGCTGGTTTGCTAACAGGTAGCTGTATCTTCACAAACATTCCAGGGCGCAACAAACGCCTCCCAGCGGCATTGGCTGGATTGGCAAACGTACCTCTCAATGTCAATGTACCAGTCGATACGTTGACAACGTTGTTGACAAAACTGACTTCGCCAAGGTGTGGGAAACCTTCTTCGTCGCCAAGTGCCATCATGACACGAAAGCTACCAGCCTCCTTCGCATCCTGCTGATTATCGAGCAACCGCCGACCAACCTTCAGCAGCGTCTGTTCGTCCACATCGAAATAGGCATACATGGGATTCTGAGAGACGATAGTGGTCAACGTGCTGGTATCAGCATTTACAAGGTTCCCCACCGTGTACTCGTATTTTCCGACCTGCCCGTCAATTGGAGATGCTACTTTGGTAAAATCAAAATTAACTTGATATACATTCACATTAGCCAAAGAAGCTTTTACGGCTGCATCTGCTTCTTCTTCGGCAGCCTGATACTTGTCCAAATCCTGCTTGGAAATCGCGCCAACATTTGCCTTGGCAATTCCCTTCGCTCTTTCATTGTCAGCTTGAGCTAATTTCAGTCGCGCCCTGTTCAATTCCAAGTCCGATTGAGCTTTTTTCAACTGTGACGCATATGGCTCTTCGTCCATTCGAAATAGCAAGTCTCCTTTTTTGACTTCATCCCCCTCCTTGAACGGCATCTCTTGAAGATACCCGGTGACTCGCGGACGCACATCTACTGTGAAAGGAGCCGCTGTCCTCCCCGTAAAGTACTCATAGTCGGTAACCTCTCGGGCTACTGGACGGCTTACGCTTACCGTTGGCGTCACAGTGGACTCTTGCTTAGGTTTTTGGCGATCACAACCGAAGCTTGCCAGAATCAAAAAACACCCTAACATTCCCCAAGATCGTAGAGTCAAAAAAGAATCTCCCTATGCAATCTAGCAATGAAAAAGGTGAGTCGAGAACCGAGCGACAAGGGAATCCAAAGCGGATTGATGACAATGTTCGCGACGGTTGCAAGAACTTTACCGAAAGCCTGCGGAATGCGACGAGTTATTACCGGGACTTTGGAGCGAACGAGATGTTATCCCGTAACTGCCCTTAATTCAAGGGTTTCGCCGCATCCCGAATGCTGGCTACGTTACCAATTCGCGATGTTCTTCTGCTGCCATTTTTGCTTCCAAAACATGATCTTTGCAGCGAATCCTGCAGCTTCGGTGGAGGGCATGCCCTGGGAATGAATGTTTGGCGCTTGCCAATTTATGTCAGTAATATCGCTTGTAAGCCGACGAGTATTTGCTGCCCCTCGCCCAACCAACAATCGAATCGTTCCTTCATTGTTTCGGTTACCACCGGAGTCGCTCTCACGGTAGCTTTAATACTAAATTGCGAACACCACTTCCGATGCATGTGCGGTCAATGTCGTTCAAAGACCGAGTTATTTGAAAACTCGATTGGGATTGGAATCGAATAGCTTTCAGTAGTTTTGCGTTGACAATGCACTAGAAATCTTCGAAACAAGCATAGATTCTCTATCTTGTGGTCGTCGAAGGTAGACCATGTATTGTCTTTTGAACGCCGCCAAATTACCTACACCGTACATCAATCATCCAATTGAAGTCGCGGCGCTGATATCGGTTGATATCACCTATCAACTCATGAGCCGATGCTGAGGGCACTCTGAGATCTTGGGTGTTTTAGCATTAATTACGCCGCGACTTGGTGGGCTGCAATAGGTCCTTGTGTCTGTCGTAGCGGTTGTGCTCTAAGTCTCGCGAGTAAGAGCTGCGCCAATCGCAAATGAACGCTCACTGTATTTTGGGGTCACTTTGTGTTGGCAAATCATTCCGCTGTTTTTTAAGACCAATGCTACGATTGCAGGTGCTGACATGAAGTGTAGATTGGTCGACGTGCTGGTGATCTAGGGATTTATGCCGACGCTGGTCTATTTTAACTACACATAGTTTTGGAATACTCGCTCCCTCCCGTAGTTTAGGCGACTGAAATTGAAACCTCGATGTCCGTTGCAATACGTTTGCTCGAATTGCAACGGACGCTTGGTATGCTTCGTGTTTGCTGGGAGCTGATGAGCGACTCCATCCTCCATAGGGAGCGCAGTTTTGAGGAAGCCCTACAATTGCTACAGATTGACACGGTCGCGTTCCGATACTTTCGATATCTACTTGTTTCTAAAGTAAACGATAAAGTGCTAGCAACGACCGGAGGGAGTTATGTCGAGCCGAAAGAGCTGGCGATATCACAGCCCGAATGGACTTTTGCGCAGCACATTGAGTTTGTTATTAGTAGCTATTGTTCTCCCGTCGATGGCGAAAACATTCGGTCAGGAACCAAACCGATTGGCCATCGACGGGCGAGCGGTAGCTCCGTTACGGGGAGTTCCGCCAGATAAGCGAGAGCATCTGGTCGCAGCCAAGAGTGGCCACTCTTCAAGTCCGCGCCCCGTTTTTCAGGCTGGGACCTGGGACGCCAAGCCCAATCAATATTTGGTCTTGCAGCGGAAATATGGACACCAAAATCAAGAGACCGCACTGCCTATTCTTCCACCAGTGCTGCACCAGAGACCGGTCCAACCTTATGCATACGGATGGTTTGGGGCAGACATGAATCGGCATCCCAAGCGTAGTTTCGGTTTTCACAAAAACCACACCCAGTGGTCGTTTGAATAGTTCTCGGTTCGATCAGCGGTTTCCTTAAACGCTGGTTGGGGTTAAAGTGAATCCAAACGATTTAGACCTTACCGAGTAAATGAATTCCAATGAACGTACCCTCTCAACGCCCATCCGAACTTCCAGAGCCCTCCATTGTGCCCATCAATGGCTGGCATTGCAGTCATTTTTTCTATCGCTTTAATCGTGCAGCCCTAGCCTCGTTAAGCCATGCTGAGAAAATCGCAGGCCGAGAAGCTATTACAGCGGCACTCTCTCCAACCGCCGAGCGTGCGACAGCCAGATTACAGACGACTATTATCAGTGGACACAAAGCGGATTTTTCTCTCATGATGATGGATCCTGATCCATTGAAGATCGATCACATTCATCAACTGCTTTTGAGCTCTGAACTTGGGCCTGCAATCGAAGCAACGTATTCCTTTGTTTCGATGTCGGAAATATCGGAATATGTCCCTTCGCCTGAGCAATATGCAGAACGACTAAAAGCTGGAGGCGAGGATCCGAATAGCCCAGCTTTTGCGGCGAAGGTAGCTGCTTACGAAAGACGCTTGCCCATGATGAATGAGCAACGTTTACGTCCCGAGATTCCCCCTTGGCCTGCCATGTGCTTCTATCCGATGAATAAATCGCGAGTGGTCGGAGCCAATTGGTTCGATCTTCCGTTCTCGCTAAGAAACGAAATGATGGCCGAACATGCGCAGAGCGGAATGGCTTTCGCCGGTAAAGTGACTCAGCTTGTTACCGTCTCAGTTGGCTTGGAAGATTGGGAATGGGGGGTGACTTTGTGGGGTAGGAACCCTCAGTTTCTGAAAGACATCGTTTACAAGATGCGATTTGACAAGGCAAGTGCGAGATATGGAGAGTTTGGACCGTTCTACACTGGGTATGTGAGCGATGCGGAAGCGATTTTGAAGCACTGCTGTGTTATCTGATAGGCATTCGCGCGGAGTAAGTATCCGCTTACCTGAGGCTCTGGCTGGACGTTTATTGGCCTTGACCCAGAGCGTCAGGTTTAAAGAAAATCGCGCGATCGGGTGGGAAGGCTGCAACCTGATTACTTTGATGCGAACCTAATACGAGGAACGGGCAACCATGGCACAAGGATGTGCGTCGGGTTGTAAACAAGTCTATTGGAAAGTGATCTGCCGAGCGGTTAGGACTGACTCGTTCATCGCTAACCTTCCAATTTTTTTGTTTATCCTTTCGTGTTTTGGATCCTCCATAGGCTGTAACACCCTTTCGCCTAAACCAATTATAGCCAATCAATATCATGTCCCTGAAGAACTCTTGAAAGCAACAGATCCGGTTATTGAACGCGGCAAAGAACGCCCCGTTTTGGATACGATTGGCTGGATAATCGGCATCCCTTCTAAGATCATCCTCTGGGATAGTCGTGTGGATCGACATCATATCTCGCCGGAAACGGAGCAGGTCCTAGCGCAATACATTGAGGATAACGGGCTGCAGCATGTGAAATTTCGGTTGAATCAATATGCGCCAATTCAAGACTGGAAGCGATTGCGCAAGAACAAGTCCGTTGCCTGGGGATGGCGTTATACCTTTGGAGCGGTGAGCGTGTTGGGGGAAGCAATCCTTCCAGGCAGATTGCTCGGCGGCGACCACTATAACCCCTACACAGCTACAGTTCATATCTACAGCGATATTCCTGCGATTGCATTTCACGAAGCAGCACATGCCAAAGACTTCTCGAGACGCGACTATCCTGGGACGTACGCCGCCCTGTATATGTTACCTGTCGTTCCGCTGTGGCATGAGTCTATTGCTAGTCGAGATGTTGTGGCGTACGTTGAGCATCTAGGCAGCCCTCAATTAGAGCGCGAAGCTTATCATGTGCTCTATCCTGCCTTTGGCACATATGTTGGAGGGGCTGCGGGGGCCGTTTTTCCGGACTATGCTGATCCTCTCTATTTAGGAGGAGTTCTCTGGGGGCATGCCGTCGGAAGATGGCATGGATATCAAGTACCCACCGACGAAACTTACTACTCGTCACGTCAAGCGATGATTACGAACTCTGCGCCTGAAGAAGAAAATGGTACTGAAACAGAGCGATTTGAGGCCGAAAGAGAGCTGGTGGATTCAGAAGTATCGCGCGGTACCAAAACCCAAACATCGGGAAGCTTGCCTTCTGGAGTAGTACTATCTCCTCAGTAGGCAAGCCTACTAGCTAGAGGTATCATGGATTGCTGGTACCTAAAGCCTCTTTCGCCTTTCTCTGAAGGCAAATCTGCAGATGTATTGCTACAAGATATCTCATCACTTCCCGCTGATCGTCCCCTTCGTGCTTTGCCTATTGGTATTCTGGAATTCTGAGATGAGTCATAGCCAGGATTCCGCTCCTGCTTCTGCTGATGTGGTTACCCCACAGTTTGCGGAATGGGCGGATCATGACTTGCCTATCACCAAGGGACTTCGGTTGTGGATTGATATAGAGCGACAAGGTAAGGCATGGAGTGCAAATCAGCGTAGTGCATTAACGAATGGTTCAATCGTGGATCGCTTGTATGATGCATCTGGTTATCGAAACGATGCCTATCAAGATAATGAACGATCATTTCCGAAATGGAAGCAACTATTCGGCAAGAGGGTTATTGAGTTTGATGGTGAAGATGATTACCTGCGATCTGATCTAAGCTTAGCCTCCTCCGCAGAAGCAACTTTCATTGCTGTAGTTTCAGCCAAGGGGAATCGAGGGCTATTTCGTTCCATTGCATCAGCATCTGCCCATGGTCGTAATGACTACGTTGCTGGCTTCAATATCGATCTAGGACCAGCAGCTTCGACACGCTGGGATTTTTTGAATATCGAGGGGAGTGGTTTCTCTGGGGCAAACAACTACATCAATTCCCCAACATCCTTCGGCAAATTCCAAGTCGTCACCGTACGTATTAGTAAGAACGAAGTTACCTTGTGGCCCGGAAATGACGAGAAGCAGAGAACGATGGCCAGACGGAACGAGCCACTTTCCCTGGCAAGTTTGTGGCTTGGAGCAAGATACTATTCCAATACTGGAACTCCTCCCACGGTCAGCGGTTTTTGGCAGGGGGATCTAGCCGAAGTCATGTTTTTCGAGCGAGCTTTATCCGATTCCGAGCTCAAGAAACTAGAGGCTTATCTGAATCACAAACATACCAGCCTCTTATCGGGAATCGCTGATTCAGCTCGACAGCACCCGTTGGTAACTCTGGAGCAACCACCGGTCGTTCAGGTTCTCGTACCAGGTTTCAATGTGACACAGTTGCCAGTTGATATAACAAACATCAACAACCTCCGTTATCGACACGACGGCAAATTAATCGCTCTCGGTTACAACGGAAATATCTATGTGCTAGATGATTCTAATGGTGATGGATTAGAAGATCGCTCCCGCTTGTATTGGGAGAATAAGGGGAGACTTCGTGGTCCGCTCGGCATGGTTGTGACGACGCCTGAATATTCTAGGGGTGTCGGTGTGCTGGTCGCCTCCAAGGGAAAAGTTTCGTTTATCCGGGACACCGATGGTGATGATATTGCGGACAAAGAAGAGATCGTGGCCTCTGGGTGGCAGGAGATCACACAAAACGTTGATGCTCTCGGGGTTGCTTTGGCCCCCGATGAATCTATTTACTTTTCATTGGGTACCACCAATTACGCCAACGGTTATCTCTTGGACAATCAAGATAAGTCGCAATTTGATCTGAAGAGTGAGCGGGGAACAGTTTTGAAAGTATCCCCGGATTGGAGTAAACGCGAAGTTATTTGCACCGGTGTTCGTTTTCCGGTCGCTTTGGATTTCAACGATCGAGGGGACTTATTTGCAACAGATCAAGAGGGAGCGACTTGGCTAAGCAATGGAAATCCATTCGACGAATTACTGCATATCGAACCGGGTAAGCACTATGGTTTTCCACCATCACATCCTAAGCATTTGCCCGGGGTGATTGACGAACCTAGTGTGTTTGATTTCGGTCCGCAACATCAATCCACCTGCGGCATGTTCTTCAACCGCTCTGTGTTGGCAGGGCCTCGTTTCGGTCCGACGCACTGGCATGATTCGCTCTTTGTGTGCGGAGAATCACGAGGCAAATTATATCGCACTGAGTTATGCAAAACAGCCAATGGTTACCTAGCGCGAAACCAAATCATTGCATGTCTTTCGATGCTTACAGTGGACTGCACTGTTACGCCACGCGGAACACTACTTGTTGCCTGCCATAGCGGTCCTCCTGATTGGGGAACAGGTCCAGAAGGGAAGGGGGCTATCTTTGAGATTAGTTATGTAGATCCTACAGCTCCGATACCGGTGGCTGCTTGGCCGAGCAGTAAAAATGAGATCGTGGCCGCGTTTGATCGTTCCTTTAAGCTCGATGATATTCGAGCCAGAGTGCAACGATCGCACTTAGAGATGGGGCCATTTAACTCTGCGGGTGATCGATTTGAAGTGTTGGCGCCACCCTACGCGATCGTGCAAATGCAACGTGAAGCTATACGAAATGATTTACCAAACCATGGATTAGGGCTCGAATCAGGCAATGGTACGCTGCGTTGGAGAACAGACGGTCTGACAGCGGATCAGGCCGTTTCGATTACCCTGTTTGGTGCTGACGAGAAAAAGCTGGACCAATCGTCGCCAGTTACTCAATTACCCGATATCGATTTTCTTTGCGAACCCAACGGCCTCCTCGCGCAGTGGAAAGGAGAGGGTGGGTCTTGTGAGGTCGCGATCCCGCACGTTGATTTACAGGCATCAAAGTACTTTACTAGGGCCAGCTTACATCATAAGGAGTTTTGGGAAGCGATTCACCAGAGGGGGCTTTTGACGCTTTCTGGGGCCATTGATATTTCGAATCTATTACAACCTCGCCTGCAGCCCGGTACGCAACTTGACTATCAGCCATCGGTCGAGCAAGGGAGCCTTCATTTCCACATTTCGTCCCTTAACGAGCAAGCCAAGGTGTGGATCAATGACCAAAGTATTGCGCTGCAGGCGGGAAGGGCTCACGTCGCTCTTGATCCCAATGTAGGGAAACTACTGCACTTTCGAATCGAGCTTGCAACAAGTGCAGAATTATCGCCGCAAATTGAAATAGGTTTTACCACCAAGGCCAGTGACGCTGTACGGCCGTTGGCATTGAGGCGTTTTCTTCTTCCATACTTGCCGCAGTCAGATGCGGGAAGTCCAAAGCTGGGTGAATTAAACTTGTCACAGGTAGAGCGGTTCCAGGAACCGAGCCGAGGCGCTTGGTTGCGTGGGCAATCACTATTCTTTGGCAAAGCTCAATGCTCCAAATGTCACTCTATTCGCAAGTTGCCAGGTTCTGAGATTGGACCTGACTTATCTAACTTAGTTCATAGAGATGAGGCGGGCATACTGCGTGATATTCGGCAACCCAATGCCACGCTTAATCCGGATCACTTAATGCTTATTGTGAGAACATCTGACGGTGAAGTTGTGCAGGGGGTGCCTTTAGCTAATACCGAGAAAGATTTCATTGTTTTGGGATTGAGCGATGGAACGCGAAGGCGAATTGCGAGAGAGGATATCGAGGAGCAGAAGGCTTCAGCGGAATCGTTGATGCCAAAGGAATTGATTGACAGCTTCAGTCCTGGTGAAGTTCAGGACTTGCTCTGTTTTTTACGCCATGTGCCATTAGAGCCAGCATCTGTTAGTCGCACGGACCAGCCACCGTATCGTAAGTGGAACGAAATCGATCAATCCATCACGAGAAGTAAGTTATTCGAAACAGTTAGGCTTGGCAAAGTGATCAAGGTGGTTTTGTGTGATGGCCCCAAGGATCACGGAGTTGATGAGCATGACTATCCCGAATGGAAGAAACGGTGGTCAAGATTATTGTCACTGAGCGATGAGGTTCAGGTGGAAGAGGCCAGCGAATGGCCAAGCGAATCGCAGTTTGCCACGGCAGATGTTATCGTGTTCTATTCGGCGAATCCGAGATGGCAGGAGAACAAAGGAGCTGAGCTAGATCGATATTTACAACGAGGTGGCGGCCTACTGTTCATGCACTTTGCGGTCAATGGCCAGGGAGCTGTAAATTCCCTGGCAGCGCGGATCGGACTGGCTTGCGATACTAAAATATTGAAATATCGCCATGGCGCCCTGAATTTACAAATGGAATCGAGGCATCCGTTATCGGCTAATCTACCGGACCTGGGACTCGTTGATGAGTCGTATTGGCGAATGACGGGGAATGCTAATCAAATTCAAGTGGTCGCGAGCGGAGAAGAGGAGGGGACTCTGCAGCCTCTCGTTTGGACGGTGGAACGGGGCAAAGGAAGAGTTTTTGTTTCAATCATGGGCCATTACAACTGGACTCTGGACGATCCTTTGTATCGACGGCTATTTCTGAGGGGTATGGCTTGGTCGGCTCAGTTGCCGCCCGATAGCTTACTGCCGTTAAGCGCCGTCGGCGCTCGAATTTCCAAATAAGAATATTTTCCGATTGCTTACCAAGAAATGTGATTCCCATACGAATAGCTAGTGTTTTATGGCTCAGGCCGATATGCACTATCTTTTGTATTTAGGGGCAAGCATGACCATTCACCATCAACCTGAGGTCTATCAAACCATGGAGCATGGCTCAACTGGAAATGTTATCGCCGCACTTTGCAGTTTCTTCTTTCCCGG
>JAUMAI010000503.1:0-7280 GCA_032116775.1 Pirellula sp.
TCGCGGGGCGGTGGAAGGATACCTGCAAAGTCGGGAGCAAAAGCATTCGTGGTGGTTTGCACAAAAAGACGGTAAGCCGATCGGCTGCTTGCTCTTGTGGGAAAAGGTGCTGGGGGTATGGGAGATAACCTATATGGGCCTCATTCCTTCGGCCCGTGGGAAAAGGATTGGTTCTGTCTTACTAGAGGCGGCCATTGCTTTGGCGGCAAAGTTTGATGCCAAGCAACTGGTATTAAGCGTCGACCGCGAGAATCTTCCAGCCGTGCGTACCTATTTGCAGCGCGGCTTCTACTGCTACAACTCAACCGAAGTATGGTTTTGTTCAGGCGACG
Organism: Pirellula sp.; assembly: GCA_032116775.1. Taxonomy (GTDB): domain Bacteria; phylum Planctomycetota; class Planctomycetia; order Pirellulales; family Pirellulaceae; genus JAFLCP01. Next base: position 333 of record JAUMAI010000503.1, read on the forward strand.
ACTGGAAAAAGTGATACACGCTTAGGGCCGCACCTTTTAGAGGATGAAGGCGTCTTAAGAAGTGGCGGGGCCCTTTGGGGGCATCGAGAACGCGTCTAAGCTGGTTAGGGGAAATGTCACGGAATTCCCAGTTAGGATTCACCTCTCGCGAGGAATCAATGACAGCGGAGGAGGGGGCTGGAGCAGTTTTCCGTTCTAAAAATGGGCCGCGCTGTGTCGGATTATGCTTGCGCGAAGGTAGAAGTCGCAACTCTCGTCTTGGCAATGGTTTGCGCGTTTTATCGACCGGCAACTTACAATTTCCGCGAAATTGTTAACATGTTTTCCACCATTCAAAAGCGATTGTTTAAAGTTTTTGGAAACGCATTTTTAAACTCCTAAAAGATGCAACTGCTGAGAAAATCAGCCTTTTCAAACGGACAGTTCCTGGGATCGGCTGCTCTCTGAGCGGCAGCGGTTTGACACTGATGCTAGCAACCATAGAATCTCGACTCACTTCTGAGCGACGATTGCTCAGAACCCCTGCGGAACTGAAACGTGGCCGTCTCATCCGCGCAGGGAAAATAGTTGGGGAATATCAATAACCCCACTCTGTAACCTGCAATCAAACCGGAATTAGGTTAGCGATAGGAGTGCGCGCACAACATGGCACAAGACGTGACGGTTGGCGAAGAGGAGTTTGTGGAAGCGTGTAAGGAGGCGCTAGTTGAGCGACTTGGAAGAGATAGGTTTGATGTATGGTTTGGAGAACGAATTGAGTGGAAAAAAGATTCAGGTTCTCTTACACTCAAGTTTCAGGATGAATTCAGCCGCGATTGGTGTGTTCGTCGTTTCTATAATGAAGTGACCACAGCCGTTTTTCAGACCGGTGGTGGCGACGTTAAAGTCGTGTTCGATGTCGGCTCAATTGGCTGCACAAGTGGTGTAACTACAACCGATACAAAATCGGCTTCTATAAAGTTAGCAAAATCACCTGCGGCAAATGCTGGCAATTCGAGTCATGGCGTCGGCCAAGTTAACGCCCAATTTAAAGCATCGGGTGATTTAGCGGCCACGAGTCGTGATGGTGAGGAAACTGCGACTGTGCGAGCAGTTGGCAAGTTTCTAGTGGTTGCAGCGGAAGAAAAATGTTTAGGTCAATCCGAGGTTCCAGTGGTTTCATTTCCCGAAAAAGACGAGCGACGCACCGCCGGAAGTATTCCGGCGGTACCCAAGCAGCGCGTCTTGAGTTGGGATAATTTTGTACCTGGTACCTGCAACAAAATGGCACTGGCTACAGCGGAAATGATCCTGCAGAGTCCTGGGGTGGTAACGCCACTTTTGGTGTATGGACCTTGCGGGAGTGGGAAGACGCATTTAGTCCAGGCCTTAGCGGCTCGCATGCGGCAAATACATGGAGTTCGCAAAGTTGTCTATTTGTCGAGTGAACAATTCACCAATGATTTTATGGAAGCGATTCGCGGCAGCGGCTTGCCGAGCTTTCGCAAGAAGTATCGCGACGTCGAGTGTTTGATTTTAGACGATATACAGTTTCTCGCTGGCAAGCGGGCGACTTTGCAGGAATTAAAGCACACGTTAGACACGTTATTGCGACAAGGGCGCCAAATCGTTCTAGTAGCTGACCGCTCTCTTCAAGAACTATCGATCTTGGGCTCCGATGTCCATGCTCGTCTAACCGGTGGCATGGTTTGCCCATTAGATGGATTGGATGAAGTTACCCGGCGTGAAGTATTGAATCGCTTACTGGGGGAATCGAGAGTTAAGGTTTCACCGAAAGTGGTTCGCGAGTTGGCCGAACGCAGTTCTGGTGATGCTCGAGTGTTATTTGGTTTGGTGAATCGTCTGCGTGCTTTAAGTTTAATGTTGCGCAACAACTTCACAGATCATCAAGCCTTGGAAGCGACGCACGATCTTCTCGCTTCCTGCCAACCCAGTGTCCGCTTGGCTGACATTGAAAAAGCGGTATGCGATGTGTTTGGTTTGGAGCCTAAAAGTTTACAAGCTAAGGGCAAAACAAAAACAATTAGCCAGCCGCGCATGTTGGCCATGTTTTTGGCTCGAAAGTATACGCGGGCAGCGTATGCAGAAATTGGCGACTATTTCGGGCATCGTCGGCACAGCACGGTGATTTCGGCTGAGAAAAAGGTGAACGAGTGGCTCAATTCTCAAGGTGAAGAAGAGAGTCGTGAAGTTCTCAAAATTCGCGAAGCTTTGAAAAACGTCGAAGCGAATTTGCGAGTCGGCTAGCGGCTGTGTAAGTTAATAGCGACCTGACCTTTATCCATCCCCTCGCTTTCTTTGGGTCGCTTTTCATCATGTCCAGTCCAAACCTGGCTGCTACTATTTTGCCGACTTCGATAAGCTGGCGGAATTCATTCCTTCAAGCAGTATTGATCACTGCAGTCGTTCCGCTATCGATGATCATTGGTACTTGGGCAGCCGCAGGTCGAATGGTAGTGGAAAAGCTGTTGACGGCATTAGTGATGCCGATGTTATTAGTTTGGTTGGCGATTTTATTTTCCACCATCTTTCTTTGGTTGCAACGCCAAAGAGCGTTAGCGTTATGGTCACTTTTCATTTGGCTGATCTTCACGATCGCTTCCTCTCCATTGACGAGCTATCTGCTTTATCGGTCGCTTGAAAGCGGAATTGCAGAACTGACGATTTCGGAAGTTGAGCCGCTGACGGCGATTGTCGTGTTAGGTGGGGGGACGACGGAAACTCCGCAGGGGCGGGCAACGGTTGGAAGGGCAGGGGATCGAGTCATCTTGGCGGCGGAGTTATATCACGCGTCGAAAGTTAAAAAGCTTATTACGACGGGTGAAAATATTTCGGGGCTAACAAGCAGTAAGCGAAAGAGTGGAGCGGAGCAAACACGAGAGTTGTGGGCGGCGTTAGGTGTGGATGAAAATGCCGTTATCGGACTAGGTGGACGCAACACAACCGAAGAAATGTTGGCGGTCAAGCAATGGATAGAGCAACTGCCTGCGCAAGAGCGTGTCGGCATCATCACCAGCGCATGGCATATGCCGCGCGCACTAAGACTCGCTAAGAAGCAGGGCCTAGAATTAGTGCCAATACCGGCGGATTTTGCTGCAGCAAATCCCCCAAGGCATCTTCTTGAAATTCTCCCCAGTGGAGGGGCACTGGGCTCGCTTGATGTGGCACTGAAGGAGTACTTAGCGGCTCTGCTCGGACGCTAGGGGCTGGGGCACTGTATCTTCAACTGCGGGCTTCCGGCTAGCCAGTGAAATGCTTTTAGCCTTAGCGCCATGTTGTACGAATTTTTCCGTTCGTTGGAATTCGGTGGAGTGGGTGCAGTTGTGACGATTTTGGCTGAGCTTTGTGGCTTCGCAGCGATAATTCTATCGAACCTCGCTTTCCGTAATCCACTCTCTAGGTTAATCTACTGTTGCAAAGCTCGAGGAGCATTCCTTGAGCCCCGTGAATGCCGTCGCGTCCTGGAGGGTAAGCGAATGGTTAGCGGCTTCATTGGAAATGAAGTGCCCCGTAAGGGGTTGCGGGTTCGAATCCCGTGCCCTCCGCTTTAGTAGCCTAGAGCTACTAGCACACAGAAACGCCTTGCCGGGACTTATGGTTCTTGGCAAGGCGTTTTTATTGGCTGTTTGCACCCATTGGGCTTGGATCTAGTCCACTGGACCGAATGGCAGAGATCGAATCTGGCAGCAAAAGTCCTTTTGTGGAGTAGATTGAAATATCACGAGGGTAGGCTGACAGTAAATCGGCTTCCCTGCTTGAGATCGCTGGTCACGGTGATCTTACCGCCCAGGGAGGTTACGACGGCATGGCAAATACTCAAGCCAAGCCCTGTACTGCGCAGCGGTCCCTGTCGTCTACGGTTTCTGTCTCCACGATAAAATCGCTCGAACAATCGTGGTAGCTCGGTTGGGCTGATACCTTCACCTGTATCCTCTACACTAAACAAAATCTGAGGGTGCATTCCACTGGCACGACTGAGGGAGATTTGTACCGTCCCGCCATCAGGAGTGAATTTGAGTGCGTTGTCGATCAGGTTGTTGAAGACCTGTCGTAGATGCTGCTTATTTGAGGTGTATTCGATATTCGGTTCTATAGAAGTTAAATATCTAATAGCCTTGGTTTCAGCGATTGGTTCAAACATATCGCAGCATTGTGTGGCGAGCTCGGATAGATCAAAAGTCTCACTGGCGTTAGAGTGAAACGCAGCGAGGTCATCCGTCTCTGCTAATAAGAGCAATTGATTGACGAGATTGCTGAGCGATTCAACCTCTTGAAGCATGGAAGCCAGGACTTCTTGATATTCTTCGCTGGTGCGTGAACGTCGCAAAGCGAGTTCCGCACTGCTTTGAATAGCCGCCATAGGGGTACGGAGTTCATGGGCAGCATTTGCGAGAAAGTCGCGCTTGTTTTGAAGGTAGTTTGCGATTCGATCGAGTAAAAAGTTAAATGCCTTCGATAGCTGATCCATTTCGTCGTTAGTGCCACGAATCGCTAATCTTTCCTGCAAATTCTCCGGATGAAGCCTATTGGTTGTTTGCACCATATTTGCGAGAGGTTGAGTGACAAAGCCTGCTAGCCAATATCCACCGATCGGAGCGATGACTAGTCCAATGCCAAGTGCGGTTAAGACGATACGATCGATTAGGCTCTGATCACGTCGCACCAAGGTATCATAGGCACCTACTCGAATTCGGATCGGTGAATCAAGACCAGCAGAGCTCACTCTTTCCACGATGCGAAAGCCGCGATAGGTTGTCGGTGTCAAGGCTTCAAACGGCAGGCCTCTCCAATCCGTTGGAGTATTGACGCTGTGCCATTCGGTAGAATCAAGTGCACGATTCGATACTCGCGTTGCAGTTAAGTCTTCTTTGGAAACACCGCTACTATCTATAATTCTTTGTAACTCACAGAACCAGCTATGTTGCACGTGCCCTCGGGCCTTGCGATCGAGCTGAGCAAGTAGTTGTGGAGAATCAGGGTCGCCTGAGGCCGCTACAGCTAATTCGACCTCATTTAAATCCTCGACGAGCATCGCATCCATTTCATGCTGTAGTGTCGTTCGGACGCTAGCTCTCGCTCCCAATAGAACTCCCATAGAAACGACGAAAACCATAAGGGTATTGAGGAGCATCACACGAACGCGAAATGTTTTAAGGCGTGATCTAATCCTCTCGAAGAACATAGCCACTTCCTCGGACTGTATGTATCAGGGCGGATTCATCATCTTTGGTTAGTTTGTTACGGAGGCGATTGATGTGAACTTCAATGACATTCGTGACGCCTTCCCAATTCGATTCCCAAAGATGCTCGCAGAGCATCTTTCGCGTTACGACTTGCCCTGCGTTGCGCAGCAATAGTTCCAACAGACTGAATTCGGTGGGGGTTAGCTCGATTTCGCGCGAGCCACGAAACGCACGGCGACTGGTAAGCTCCAAAGTCAAATCGGCGTAGGATAGTTGAGTTACTATATTCTTCTGGCGGCGATTTAAGGCCAGCAGCCGCGCGTGAAGTTCAGGAAAGGCGAATGGTTTTGTAAGATAATCGTCAGCGCCCGAAGTCAGACCCTGTACTCGTTCATCAACAGAACCTAAAGCTGTTAAGATCAAAATGCCGATTTCGGAATTGACTTGTCTTATTCGTTTCAGCAATTCCAGGCCAGCGTATTGTTTGCTTTCGGGGGCTGCATCACCAGGCAGCATAAGATCCAAAATCAACACATCGAAGGGTTCATTTTGGAAGCGGTTAAAACCATCTTGGGTGTTCTCGCACCAAACGGCCTTGTTACCAAGTTCTTCAAGGCCTTGCTTCAAATTTGCACCCAAGATCGGATCGTCTTCAACGATCAATATTTTCATGGCCACAGCCCTTTAACCTCTCGTTAATCTGTCATGGCGAGTCTTTACTATTTTGACCATTTGCTCTTGATTAGCCAATGACCGAAGTGGTGCCAAACCTAATTTACCGCTCAATTACTTGATTACGTATTTGTAATTGTTTTTTTGGCTTGATAGCGGCGATGAAACAGGCATACGATCACAAAAGATCTCGCCCAAAAGCGAAATGTTATTACGAGAACTAGGCCTGGACCGTTGCGTCTTACCTCCTTCAGTCCGAGAGGCTAGGTTGCTTGCGAATGATTGAAGAAACATAAATGTCCGAGAAGTTTCAATTAGTTGCAGAGTATGTCGCTGCGTTGTTGCCTGCGCAGGGTCCCATCACTTCTTTTGCTTTTCTCAATACGCTGCAGGCTCTGGAGTCGATGCCATTTCGAGAGGGATTGCGGCGTGGGGCTGCACTTTATCATTGCCAGCCTTACCTTCCCGAGGAGACCTATCACCGTTTTCTGTCCGAAGGGCGGATCGATGTGAGTGATCTCCAAGTAGCCTTGAAGAAGCGTTTTCCCACTGAGAATGAGCAACCTGTCTTCGCCAAATTGACACGCCATGATTTGCGTCTAGCGATGTTGCAGCACTCTCTTTATCTTTCCAATGCGCGTGAATTGCAGTGGTTTGTAGCAGAGACAGACGCCTTATTGAAATTCCGTAGCGATGTTTCGGTATCAACGATAAATGAGTTGGTCGACAAAACCAAGGAATGGGTAAAGAAGGATTATGGCCAGGCGCTAGACCGGTCGGGAGCGAGCAACAAACGGTTGTCCGACCTAAGCCAAGGCTTGCTTTCGGGCAATTTGGGTGCCTTGGAGAGTTGGGGAGAGGACGAGTGGTCTGTCTTAACTCTGAAGTTGCTGTGGCGGGTCTGTCATCAGGGGGTACAGGCTGTAAGAGGAAAGGCAAAGCCTCAAGACGTCGAAGGAACCAAGGGGAATATCTGGCGAGGACGCCACCGGAATTCGCTGTTAATTGAAACAGGTATTGATTCTGATCTTTGGGTGCACGAGACGCTCATCCGTTTTTGTGCAAGCTTTGTAGATCAGGGATTTGCAGGCTG
>JAUMAI010000504.1:0-6756 GCA_032116775.1 Pirellula sp.
AGCGACAGTGCCAAGGGGAGAAGAGCAAAGCGACTCAAGATTCACATGTTGGTCGAGAATTTCTAGGTCCATGTTTGCTGAGCGCCTTCCCTGACCGTTTGGCGAAAAGGCGTGACGCTGGCAAAGCACGTGGTCTTATGGTAGGTGGTAGAGGAGTCAAGGTTAGCGACGAATCCAATGTTCAGGATGCGGAACTGTTTCTCTGTCTTAATGTGGCAGGTGACTACCAAGGAGATGCTCTAGCTCGAATGGTGTCGGCTGTAGACGAGGCATGGTTGGTGGGGCCATCTGTCAGCGAACGCGATGAGTTGTTTTTTCATCCCAGCCAAAAGCAGGTTGTGGCCAGGAGAAGAAAGTATTGGAACGATTTGCTAATTCACGAAACTCCGATCGCGGCGGAGGATCCTGCTTTAGTGGCCGAACTTTTGTATCAGCACGCCATGATCGAGTTTGATCAGTTATTTCCTCGAGACGATGAAGCCGTCGGTGGTTGGTTAGCCCGCGTGCGCTCGCTTGCTGCGTGGATGCCGGAGTTGAATCTCCCTTCATTTGATCGCGAAATATTGTTGGATGTTCTGCGAAACCTCTGTCAGGGAAGAAGAAGTTTTGCCGAATTGCGTACCGCTCCATGGAGAGAGGCAATGGAGCAGTACTTGAGCGGGGATCAGTTGGCATCACTTAATCGTAATGCTCCAGAGCGAATTGCTCTACCCAAGGGGCAAAAAATCAGAATTGCCTACGAAGAGGGGAAGCCACCTGTACTTGCGGCCAGAATCCAGGATTTTTTTGGTTGGCAAGATACACCTCGCATAGCTGGTGGCAAGGTTCGCTTGCAGTTGCATCTGCTTGCGCCGAGTCAACGTTGTCAGCAGATCACGGAAGATTTGGCAAGCTTTTGGAAGAATACCTACGATACGGTTCGCAAGGAATTAAAGCGTCGCTACCCGAAACACTCCTGGCCTGATAATCCACTAGCGTTATCGGATGGTGATTCCGACGAGCGACCTCGATCTAGAAAGTAATTCGATCGCGAAAACACTCAGAAGCAAGATGCTGCTGCCGATGACAAGCCAAGTGATTGGCAAATGAGATTGTTCTTCCACACCGATCCCCCAGTTCTTCAAGCGATCGGAATAGTAGGCCGTCATCAATAATAGGCCGTTGTGGGCTGCATGAAGAATAATGCCGGGCCAGAGCGAGGCTGAACGATACGCCAGCCATCCGAGGAATAATCCCATCAAAGTTGTTGGCAGGAACCGTTCAATGGCCAATACACTTCCAACAACGACATGGAACAATCCAAAGAGAACTGCGGAAATCAAGATCGCAGCGGGTCGACTAAGTTGCTGGAGTGAACTGTAGACAAAACCTCTGAAGAAGAACTCCTCAAATATCGCTGGTATAAGGGCGAATGAGAATAAAACCAACCAAGGGGAAACGGTGCGAAACTGAGCAATAAGTGTTTGCGCGGATTCAATTTGGTCGCTCCGCAGCGTCTCGATGCCGAGAAAACGACTAGCTAAGAACAATTCGTGGGCGGCCATCCATAAACTTGTCGCGAGCAGAATCGCAAGTAGTACAAAAAACGGCGCTATTTTCACCGGTGGCCAACTGAGTCGGAATGTGGAAAAGATCCCTATTCTTTGGAAGCGACAATAGGCCCATGGGAGGATACCGAATAGCAGACCGGTCACGATCGCGTTTAGGATAAGCTTGGTGGAGATACTACTATCTCGGAATTGTCCAATCAAATTGGATAACACGAAATACAGAGGGAAAAGTAGGGCAAGAAATAAGGCCATTTGATCAAAGCGAGGAAAAGTCGTGGGAACACAAGGACGAGTGAATAATTCGATCCAAGAGCCACGACTGCCATGAACAACGGCATCGCTTCCGAACAAGCGGGCTGCGATTCCAATTGCGGCGGCTGCGTATACCATGGTCGATGCAATCGCTGCTATAGCAAGCCCGATATCTGCCGATCCGAGTAACAAATCTCTGGCTAGCAGAACAATATTTACTAACGGGATCACTGCCAGGAGGGTCGTGAACTCAATACCCGGTAGAAGGCTAAGTACTCCAGGTGTGAGCGCCAGTAGCATAACAGGAATCAAGTACGCTTGAGCTTCTTTAAAGCTCTTTGCAAAACTGGTCAACGCGAGCATGACCGCTGAGAAAAACATCGAAAACAGTATCAGGAGGCAAAGGACTTGCAGCAAGACTGGTATAGAGATTGCCTTGTCGCCCAAAAGGACTTTGCCAAGCCCTGTAACATACAAGGTCGTAAACATCGATCCTAAATTGGCAATTGCCGTGAGTAATGCGACGGATACTACCGCTACATACTTGGCAAACAACAAGCTCCAGCGTGGAGCTGGCGAGGCAACTAAAATCTCCATCGTGCCTCGTTCACGCTCACCCGCGGTCAAGTCGATCGCAGGATAGACTGCCCCGGTGATCGTCATGAGTATTAATACCAGGGGTATCATAGTAACCAATGCGGTTGTTCCACTTTTCGGTATGTCGACTGGCTCGGCAGTCAATTGCAAGGGCCAAGCTACCGTATTGCCACGACGAGAGAGTGAATCCTCGGCAAATTTTTGATCTATGATTTCCACTAGTTGCTGGAAATAGGCTAGAGCTTGTTCGCTGCGCAAATCGTTTTCAACATAATGGACTCGATAGTGAATTTGTGACCAGGGAATATTACGATCAGCAGGCTGATCGGCGTTATTAACCTCCACAAACAGATCAAGAGATCCATCCGATATTGCAGCTCGCCAATCAGCTGTAATTCCTAGGACGCGGAAATCAGGGAGATTAAACGACCGATCAGTAAGCGGTACAGTGGGGGGGCTAGAAGAATCAATTTTGAGTTGCGAACTGTTTGGATTCTGTGGAGTTGAAAGCGATTGGCGACGTTGGACAATTGAATGAGGCTGTCCAGACTCCTTAACGTATTGCTTAGCTAATTCAATATTCTGCACTATCAGGCTTCCAACCTGTGGATCGTTGATCCCAATCGCAAAGCTAAGGGAATTGTCCTTAGGGGCGGTCGTAATCAGAAAACGCTGCATCGTCATACTGAGCAGCGGATACACTAAGAGTGGCATAAGAACGAGAGTTATAATCGTGCGTCTATCGCGCAGCGTCTCTCGCAGTTCTTTTAGGCACATACGACGTAAGCGACCGCTGGAGATCAAACCGGCCATGGAATCGACTCCATTGATCCACGATAACCAAGCAAATCAAGAAACATATCTGTCAGATGCTGATGACCAGTCAGTTGCTGGAGTTCGTATAAAGTACCATCGTGCACTAATTCGCCTCGATTCAGCAGCCCAAACCTGTCGCAAAATCTCTCCGCCTCGTCGAGACGGTGGGTGGAGACCAGTACGGCCTTACCCTGCTGCTTTAGGATGCCGATAAATTCGAAAATGACTTTACTGCCAAGGACATCCAGACCACGTGTCGGTTCGTCTAACAGCATCACGGGAGGATCATGTATCAGGCCGCGAGCCAGACTGACCCGTTGTCGCTGACCGGTGCTCAAGGTTGCGCTGCGTTGATCGATAAAGCGGCTCAAGTCGAGCAACTCGGACAAGTATTCAATTCTCTTCGCAGCGAGATCCGGTTCGACGTTGTAAAGATCTGCAAAGTAGAGCAACATTTCGCGAACCGATAACCATGGGTAAACGCCATCGTTACTAGAGACTAAGCCAATTCGCCCTCGGACATTGGTGGAATCCCTGCCTGTTCTCACACCACCGACTTCCGCATATCCCTCATCCGGTTCCAGTAACCCCATTACCATTCTCAATGTCGTTGTTTTGCCTGCTCCGTTTGGACCGAGCAAACCATAGACTTCACCCGCACGGACAGAGAAGGAGATTCCGTTGACAGCCGTCACCGTTGATGTGCCAGTGGCAAATCTTTTCACTAGTCCGGAAGCAACAATCATGTCGATATATAGTCGTGCTGCGGGGAATATAAAATGGAACGCTGGTGGAGAAACACCCTTAACTGTATCGAGCTGACAATAGACCCTTTAATCTCGAAGGATTTTGAGCCTTTCAGATAATTCAGTGGGTCTCGAATAAGTTGGTAAGACCTTTTTATCTATGATAAGAGAATATCTGCAGTGTGGCCGTTGGGAAGAGATCGTAAGAGAAGGATATTGAGGGATTGGTGTTAGGACTAGGAGAGCCCAGTGATATTACTTCAACCCATTAGCTCTCCAGGATTTTGATTAAGACTTCTTTTTCTTGGCGGGTACTGGCCAGCGGGGATCTGGACGATGGGCTTCTTCCATCATCTTCACTGCCTGTTCGACGATATCAGGATTGGAAGAGGCAAGGTCGTTGGTCTCACGCTCATCCGCCAACAGGTCATAGAGTGTTACGGATCCTGTCACCATTGGCTCACGAATTGCTTTCCATTTCCCAAATCGGACCGCTTGACGAGAGCCTTGTTCGTAGAATTCCCAATATAGATATTGATGTTGAGCTTGAGCATCTAAATCGCCTTTAAGTGTGGGTAATAAGCTCAACCCATCGATATCTGGAGGAACCGGCTGGTTAGTTAATTCAGCAATGGTTGGTGACAGATCGGCTTGATAGCCAATTTGCGAAGTTGTCTGTCCGGCATTGATTAGACTTGGAGACCAGGCAATTAGCGGTACCCGGATGCCCCCTTCGTGCAATGCTCGTTTGGTACCTTTTAGCCCGCCGTTGCTGTTGAAGAGCTGCATGTCGTGGCCAGCTTCTTGGTGTGGTCCGTTATCGCTAGTGAATAGGATAAGAGTGTTATTCCCTAGTCCTAATTTGTTTATCTTGTCAGCTACGGCACCTACCGCTTTATCGACGTCTGTGACCATAGCCGCAAAGCCCTTCGTCGGTTCATCCCAAGGGCGATCCGCAAACTGCTTGATATTTGGGGATTCAGAGCCATTACCAGACATACCACGAGCTTCGTTATTAGCGTGGGGTAAAACTAAGGCCAAATAAAGAAAGAATGGTTTATCTTGATTAGCATCGATAAAAGCCAAGCTTTCGCTGATGAATCGATCGTTTGCAAAAACGCGTTTTTCGGTGGCCATACCACCTAGGGAATTGGGTTGGTTGGGTGGCTTACGCACAATGTTTGGCAATGCTTCCTTCGCATTGTTGCGCCATAGAAACTCGGGGTAATGATTATGGGCGTGCACCTGGTTGAGATAGCCATAGAAAAAATCAAAACCCTGGTTAAGTGGGTGACCTTCGGTATTTTCCTCACCCAATCCCCATTTTCCAATCAAAGCAGTATTATAGCCCGCCTGTTTACAAATCTCCGCTACGGTAACACTGGTCGCAGGAAGTGTCTGTTGTTCCTTACTACCGTTACCACGGACGGGCGTTCGGCCGGTATGCAGGCCGGTCATTAAGACGCTTCTTGATGGCGCGCATACCGTTGAACCGGCATAAAACTGAGTGAACCGCAGGCCTTCGGAGGCAAGCTTGTCGAGCGCAGGAGTTGGAATCAGTTTTTGGCCATAGCAACCAAGGTCGCCATACCCCAGATCATCTGCGTTGATCAGAATGATATTTACCGGTGCCGAAGCACTTTTGTTTTTCGGGGCCTCGCCGGAACTTATCGCAGGCAGCAGGAATGTAAAGAGAGCGAAAAACAGCGTAGGGTATTTCATCTCAGGATTAACCTTTACTGCAGTAACTGAGTATCGCTTTAAACTCATCAGGCCGAACAGGCTGAACACTCAAACGCGAACCTTTACGAAGAAGTTCCATGGATTGTAGGGCTTCTATTTCTCTGGCGTCCGCGAGAGTCAGCATGCGTTTGAAACGCTGAGTCAGCTTCAGATCCACCATGAACCAACGAGGATTGGTCGGGTCGCTATCGGGATCGTAATGATCATGGGTTTCGTCGAAGGCAGTAAAGTCTGGATAGCCTTCTTTAATCACCGTGGCGAGTCCGACAATACCTGTCGGCTCGGCGTTACTGTGATAGATCAAAACCTGATCACCAATTTTCATTAGGTCGCGGAGAGTATTGCGAGCTTGATAGTTTCGGACGCCATCCCAAAATGTTGTTTTCTCTTTTTCTTTTTCCCACTGGTCGATGGAAAAAACGGATGGCTCCGTTTTAACCAGCCAGTGAGATAATTTCGTTTGAGATGCAGTGCTTACTTTGTTGGGTTTGGGGGCAGCCATGCACAGATCCACTCGTCATCGCCGCAGCGATGGTCATTACGGTTTCAGAACGCAAGTCGATCAAAAAACAGGGGAAGAGATCCAGGCACTTACCCGAGCGTTGCATTATTTAGGTGGGGCAAGTCCAGGTGGTAATCCGCCTGGCAGTCCACCAGGAAAGCCTCCTGGTAGTCCTCCTGGCAATCCCCCAGGTAATCCACCCGGTAGTCCTCCTTGTGCTCCACCAGCAGCCATTTGTGTTGCAGCACCCACAAGCTCATCAACTTGCTTATTGAATTCCTCTTGCGAATTAGCTCGCTCCAATGGGCCAATCAATCCACCGAGCACAGCTAATACAAGCGTTGCATTTCCCGAAATCTGACTGGCGTCGAGCGCTTCAAGTTTAGCGATATTTTGATCGATGGCCTCCATGCCCTGCGGCAACACGGCGGGCGTAGCATTTTGCCATCTACCGTTAATGCGGGTCAGTTTCGCGGTTCCTTTATTGCCATCAGAGGATACATACTCAATTTCGGCTTGGTCTTCATTTTCCGATAAAACTTTGATCTGC
>JAUMAI010000505.1:0-28939 GCA_032116775.1 Pirellula sp.
ATTGCTGCGCTGAGATGCAATGCGCGCCCGCTGAAGCAAGGTGGGATCCTGACTGAAAACTGCTCCTCCACGTCCTGCGGTGAGTAATTTACTACCGCCGAAACTCCAGATTCCGATATCTCCCAGGCTGCCAAGTGCCTGATTGTTGCTGCTTCCGCCGACGACCTGACAGGCATCTTCGATGATAATGACACCCTGTTGGGAGGCAATTTTCCGCAGCTCGGCGATCTCTTGGACTTCTCCATGCAAGTGGCTTACGATGATCGCTTTGGTCCGCGGGGATACCGCATCGCTCACTTGTTGCAAGTTGATTGACCAAGATTGTGGTTCGATATCCACGACAACCGCTAGTGCGCCAACGGCCTCGATGCATCGGAAATTACCTGGGTAGTCATATCCAGCGAGGATAACTTCATCTCCAGGCTCAACACGACAAGCGCGTAATGCTAGCTCAATCCCAATAGAACCTGAGCTGCAGGTTAGCGGTTGGCTGCCGGTGAGCTTTTGCAATATCTCGTGGAGTTGATCGGTGCAGTAATTGCTGTAGTTTGCCCAGGTTCCATCGGCGAGGACGCGGTCGATTTCAGCTCGAAAGCTGGGGAGTTCATTCTCCCATGCTAGCTTTGGAGGGCTTAAAGAACGGGGATTCATGGGAGGCCTAGGGGATTTTTAGCTATCTCTATTCTCGTCAACACTGGATTTCGCTACGATCCGCCCGATTCAGCGGAAGGCTTCCAGTTTACCATAGTGGCCGGGGAATGGGTTTCATGTCGATGGCATGGATGTCAAAGTGGCTTTTTATAGGATGTATTTGTTTGGCCTCAACGGGTTTTGCTCAGGCTCCAGCGTCTGCATTTCGTGTAGAGACCGACATTTACTTTGAAGATAGTAAGCAGCCAGCGAAGCAGACGTTAACCCTTTTTTATGAAGGGGTATTCTATGACTTTGATCGAGACCAACCTAGTTCGATAACGGTGATTGATCCGAACGGCCGGAGAATCGTGTTGCTTGATCGCGATCGAAATGTTCAAACTCGCATTTCGATGGATGAGATCCTTGGGATGGAAGCCCAAGTACAGCAGCAGTTGGCCGAAAGCGAGATGCGGCGGATGGTGCCAACGGCAGAAGGAACAAGCTTCGATTCTGCGACGATGACGATGAACGTTTCGGCTGAGGCCCTGGTCTACAAGGCAAAATGTTTGCGTCCGGAGGGAGAGGATTTTGCGAGGCAGTATGCAGATTTTGCTGACTGGTCAGCGAGATTGAATGCGTTTTATTCTGACCGCCCATTACCACCTTTTGCGAGGTTGGTACTTAATCGTGAATTAGCTAAGCAGGGTTTGTTTCCAAGTGAGATCCAGCGAGTCAGTACCTCGCGAGGTCGCAAGAGCGTGGTTACTAGTAAGCTTCTTGCGAACTGGGCTATTTCTAAAGACGACGTCACTCGTGTTGAAAAGGTGGGTGCCATGCTTGTCGATTTCAAGATGGTCGATGCCAAAACTTTTCGACAAGTTATTGAGACGGCGCAAAAGCCAGAAGCGGCACGACGTTAGGCTGATGGTGTTAGAGTGCTGGAGTTCTTCTTCGCAATTTATCGCCAATTGTATTTGATGATGCAGTACAGGGTTCGCACTAAATCCTTCCAGCCAATTTTTTTACCCTGCTGCCAACTCCGTGGCTGATAGCTCACGGGGACTTCGCTAATTTGAGTCTTGAGTTTTGCTAGTTTGGCGGTGATCTCGGGTTCGAAACCGAAGCGATTCTCCTCGATCTGAATCGATTGAATCAGTTCTCGTTGGAAGGCTTTGTAACACGTTTCCATGTCGGTTAGCGATTGTCGCGAAAGCAGATTGGAAAAGGATGTCAGTAGCCAATTGCCCAAACGATGTATAAAGGATTGATCCTGCTGGGCTTCGAGAAGGTAACGTGAGCCATAAGCGACTTCAGATAGACCTGCTTGCAGCGGTCGGATTACGGAGATGATATTGATCGGATCGTATTCGAGGTCAGCGTCCTGAATGACCACGAAATCACCTTTCGCCTCCGCAATACCGGTGCGGAGGGCAGCGCCTTTTCCTTGATTATGGGCATGCAGGTGGCAAAACACCCGAGCATGGCGATCGTATTGTTCTAGTACGGCGCGAGTTCCATCGGAGGAGCCATCATCGACCACAATGACTTCAAGTTCGAGCGGAAGAGCAAGGACTCGCTCGATGATTTCCACAATAGTTGCCTGTTCATTGAAAACAGGAATAATTACGCTGACTTCAGGATTCTTGCGTTGTGGCTGGGTATCCTGTGAAGCTTCGATCGCAGAATGGAGCCGATCTAAGGTTTGGCTGATTTGAGCTTCAATTTGCTGCACAGCTGAATCGGCGGCAGTGGAGCGAGACTGTAGCGGGGAAAGTCCTGCCTTGCATGGGCCCATCGTATATGACTCCGTCGTACTGGGCTCTGACATAAAAGACTCTGTCGTAAAAGGAGCGTAAGAACTCGAAAGAGTCGTCCGAACAAGTTGGTTATTGGATGGACTTGTTTCGAGCACTCGGATTTCCTTGTCGAACGATGCCAAGATGTCGAGAATAAACTCAGTGCGTTTTGCGATTTTTTATTACAGTCTTTGGGAATCTTCCCTACAGCGATGTGCGCGGCTTGAAATAGATTCGACTGACTGTGATGATTCAAGGATTTTTTGTTAGACTTTTGTGTTTGTGGGGATTGTGCCGATTTTGCGGGGTGGTTGGTGTCCTGGAGTTGGGGCTACTTTAAATAGACGCTCGCTCAGGGAATGTGGTTCGCGGCAAGGCAAGGTTCGATCATCGGAGAATGAGCGTGGAAGGTTTTCATTTAGCCCTCGCGGCAGGTCCGCTAGCGCTCTATCTGATTTTGATAGGCACGATTCGGCTACGTCCTCATCCCTTTGTGACAACGGGGGCTAAGGATAACGCCACTTTAGCCATTGGGTTATTGGGTCTGGTGATGATTGGCCCGATGGAACTTTTTTTCCCGCAGCAGGCTGCTGTCGCGATGGGGAGTTGGGTTTGGGCGGTTTTAATTCTTTTCTATGTTCTCTGCTGTGCTTTATGGATTTTGACGACGCGCCGCCGGTTGATCGTCTATGGTCTAAGCGAATCCAAATTGCGAGATGCATTGTTGCAGGCAGCTCAAGAGCTCGACATAGAAGCGATATGGGTGGGAGACGTTTTGCAATTACCTAAGCAGGGAATCAATCTTTGTTTGGAGATGTCAGGCAATCGCACAGTCGGGCAGTTAGCAGCTGCTGGAGATCGCCAAGATTGGAATGCTTGGTTTGATTTAGAGAGAAGAATTGTCGCGAGAGTTAGCAATTTGTCGGCCGAGGATCGATCGTCAGGTTGGTTGTTAGTTGCCACGGGAGCTTTGATTTTCACCGCGGCTGCCTGGAGTTTCTTGCATGATCTCCCCACAAGCATTCAAGCGATGAAAGATATGCTTCGATGGTGAGCTCAACCGATAAGAGATTGCAATAAACTGATGACTCAATGAACCGATTAAACGAAAACCTATAAATAAAAAACCGACTCAGTAGGCTGGCTGAGTCGGTTTTTTGATTTGTTGTCGGATGTTCAAGCTCTAATTGCCGGGGTTCATCGCCAGGCCGGTTTGGAGCTAGGCTGAATTATTTATTCCCACCTTCAGCAGCTGGCGCAGCTCCAGGGGCCGCACCGTTACCTGGATTGGCAGCGCCGGCTGGTGCAGCTCCATCTGCTGCGGGTGCTTCACCTGGTGCGGATGCATTACCGGCAGCAGGAGCAGCACCAGGAGCCGAATTATCACTGGCAGCAGCCGCATCTCCGGCAGCAGGGGCATCTGCGGGAGCTCCAGGGGCTGCATTATCCGGAGCGCCTGGCTCGTTCGCTGCAGCCATTTCAGCCTCTTGAGCCTTTTTCTGTTTTTCGATTTCCTTCTTGTAAGCACTCATACCAGGAATCGAATCAGCGACCACATTAAATTTGTCGATAGGGCTTTCCATGACATTCGCCAGCGACCGCATGTCCGTCACACTCTTATCGCCGAGCGACTCGAAGAGTTTGTCTAATTCCGCCAAGAGCTTGTCTGTAGGTTCAATCAAAGCGTCGTTTTCTGGATAGTAACCCTTCAGACCCTTACCGATTGGTTTCTTGTCCTCAGCAGAAGTTTTGCCATCCAAGCCGAGATACACGCTCTCCAACACAATGTAGAGTTTGCGTCGAGCTGCATTGGTTTCAGGATCTTGGGTTTCAGCGAGGTTTTTATCTGACTTGTCGGATGAGGAGCCGCCACCTAGTGGGCCACCCAAACCACCAAGTCCCCCGCCACCCATTGGGGCACCGATTCCACCTCGGCCACCACCCATCGGGGCGCCAATGCCACCTTCCATACCATCACCCATTCCACCAAGCATTCCAAAGCCGCCCGATGAAGGTGATGTAGTACGCGCTTTGCTAAACCATCTGTCGATTTCGGACTTGGCGAGGTAGGTAGCCGCTGCCAAGATCTTTTCACGCGAAGGAGCATCTAGGGAATCGAGTTGCCATCGTGGCATTGCTCGCAGAATGGCTGCCCGCAGAAATGCAGGTTGCTTTGCATCAGCCACCATGGCGACTATTTGAGTCAAGACTTCCCCATGCTTGGAACTGGTGAAATAGGTTAGTGTTTCGATCGCCATGCGTTGAAGGTAAGCATGTGCTTCCGGGGTTCTCTGCATTGGGCGAGGTTGATTCAATAGAGTGATCAAGTCGCCAGCGATCGCCTCTTTGCCATTGGCTGCCCATGAGAAGGCTGAATATCTGGCGTGGCGTTGTATCCCAACCAAGGCAGCGGCCAAGAGACCATCGGTCTGACCTTGCTTCGTTAATTGCGTACGTAGAAAAGTGATTGCATTTCGGTAAGGCTTCGGTGGTTTGCCAGCTGTAGCATCTAATGCCTCACTGTCCATCTCCCCGATCAAAATCAATGCTGCCACACGACTCGCTGGCGAGTACTTATCGTTATCAACAATACTTCTCAGTGGATTGTCGATGGAGCGATTGATCAAATCCCTGATCTCTTGGGTACGCGCATTCTTCATGTCGCGTTGAATTTCGGATCGTGCTCGTTCGCCGAAAGACTTGTTCGTTAAGCCGGGAACTAAATAGCCAGAGTAAAACAGTTCCGCTTTTTGAGCGGCATCGGCTCCCGCATCAGAAGCCTGGCCGCGCAGCAAGGCATTCTTAATCGTTTCGGCGGCCTTTCGATCAGCTTCAACTTTCATTTCGGCCGCAACAGGCATTTGTTCATAGTTCTGAGCTTGCAGCGGAGAACTCATCTGCAGAAAGCCTGCACCGCATAGCAGCGCTGACAAAATTGTCTTGCGGAATGCTAATACCTTCATGGGGTCTAAAACCTCAACGTGCCAGATGGCAGAAACTAAATGAAAAGAGAGAAGCTGTTTGCATCAATCGATTTTTATTCTAACTAGCCCAGCTAATCAAAGCACCTTTTTCCATGAAATAATCCCTTGCGCTTGAGACGGAGCGTCTATTTAATACTGCTGAACGTCTGGACTATTAGTTTTTTCAATCCAAATTAGCCACTGATGTCACACGCTTCATCAGCGCAGGTCGAGCCTTGAACGCGATGAACCTCTGGAGGGGGGTAGTGCCCCGGTTGGTCGACGGAATAGTGCTGCGTTAGAACCTGATGCCAATCTTCGCGGTTCCGAATTTTGGCAAAATCTGCTCGTACGACGATATGGTCAGGATGGCTCGCGGAGTACTTAATACCAAATTTCCGCATCATGACCCCAACTCGGTCCACGCCATAAAGCCGTTCAGCTAACTCCCAATGTTCCCGAAGGATTTCCGCTTGTTCGTACGTAGAAGGTGGAGGGGGTAAGGGGTGGCCTTCGGCGAGAGCCCTAGCCTGGGCAAAAATCCACGGATTTCCGATGCATCCGCGAGCGACGGTAACTCCATCAACGCCAGTTTGTTCGATCATACGCCAGCAGTCCGCAGCCGTAAAAAGATCACCTGACCCAAGAATCGTTCGATTCCCTACGTGCTGCTTTACTTCCCGCAAGAACTCCCAGCGACTCGGGCCTCTGTACTTTTGTTCAACGGTTCTGCCGTGAACTGTGATCGCCGCAACGCCCAAATCAAAGGCTCCATCCAGGATCTTGTAGAAGTTGTCGCGACTTTCGGAGCTGTCATCCATGCCTCGTCGCATTTTTAAAGTGACGGGAATTTCGCTCGGTACGGTATCTCGCGTACGTTGAACAATCTCCAACGCTATTTCCGGTTGGCTCAAGTGATAGCCACCACGACATCGTCCCAGAACTTTTTTTACCGGACAGCCAAAGTTAATGTCTATGACAGCAAAGCCTGCCTCGACCATCTTGCGGGCTCCTGCCGCAAATTGCTCCGGTTCCGCCCCCATCAATTGACCAGCTACCGGTTGCTCGTCGGCTGAGTTAAATAAAAAGTGTCGATTGCGATGCCTGTCCCTGAGTGAGACCAAAAACTGGTCAAGCATCACTTCGCACAGGGAATAAGATGCTCCAAATCGCCTTGCTAGCAATCTCATTGGCCAATCGCTGTAGCCCGATAGAGCGGCTTGTACGATTGGAAAACCAACCATCACCTTTCCGATTTGTAACGGTCTCCAGTTTCCGTTAAGCGGATGTCCTGCTGGGTCAATTTGATAATACGGAGGCGTTAAAGTCGACATGTTTTGCTTAAGTTGCCAATGTGTGGCGAGCGATAAAGACAGCAGTGATGGTTAAAGTCTATTTGATCGTTATCGTTTTGGCGAGTGTCGGCCAAACTCGGAAAGAAATATGCATTGCATGCAAAAGCACTTGCCTTCCAAAACCTGGACGGACTCATACAGCGCCTGTCCCCGAGTTTATCCCCTAGTTCATCGTCCCCGGCTTAAAGCATGCAGCGCCTGTCCCCGCGTCGGCCTTGCGATACTCTGGTCGGTGGGGTTAGCTTGCGTTCTGGTATCTGGCGGTTGTTCGCTAGCATCCCACAACAGTCTGTTAAGCCACAAAAAGCAATGCCTGTCCCAGAGTCCTGTTCCCCAGAGTCCTGTTCCTTGTGAGTCGGCGCCGCGGCTTGGTTTGGGAGCAGCGCCTGTCCCCTATTTGCAGCAACCTGCTAGCATTCAGTCTAGCTCACCCAGAGCATTCCTGCCCGCCGGAAGCTACAACTACGCCCCCCACTCGCCAAGCTCCGCAAGGACTCGATGCAGTTGTGGTGCTGACCATGCTAGCAACTCTTTGGGTGACTCATTCAATGACACCAGCTCTCACGACATCGGCATAGCAACTGCAGCGACCGATCGATCCGTTTGCTTGGATCCACAGTCCGATCATCAACCCAAGCTACGAGAATCTTTAGTTATCCCGGGCTTGGGATCTAAGCACTCGCAGACTCCTCCCGAGCCAGCCAGGTTTCATCCGGTTCCAACGCGGCCAGTATTCGAGCCTTTGGCTCATTACTAATTCGCAATCATTGAGCTAAAACGATTCGGCATCCAATTTGGTTGCTAGCTCCGACGCAACTCTATCGGTTGGCGAGTTTTATCCTTGCGTTGGTCCTTGGTTGAATCGCACTTCCGCCCAAATATCTTCCCTATCTTATGGTTTGGGGGTTTGCGTAATTAATGCCGCTCTCGATATGTCGGATGAAGCGGTCTTGTCACCTGGGCCGATGATCTCCCCAGTAAAGCGTCTGCATATTTGAATGCATGACGGTAGGTCGTCTTCGTCCACCTGCAATTGGCTGGCTTTCATGACTGATTCCCGCAGGAACCGCCTCAGAACGTCGAAGCTGGCACAAATCAGCCTCGCCGTGGCATGGATTAGCGTTGGTTTGACAACCGTAGGTGGAGAGCCAGACCCGCAGCGTCTCTCGCCCATCGTTAAGGCAACACGGGCGGCAGATCCCGCAGTGGTCAACATTCAAGGCCACAAAACCATTCGCACCGAGACGGTTTCTTACTCAGGCGAAGCCGCAACTCAACAAGTTAATGGCATGGGATCCGGTGTCATTGTTGATCCCCGCGGTTTCATTTTGACCAATCTTCATGTCGTGGAAGGTGTTGCCGACATCGATGTAACGCTGGCCAACGGCAAAAAGTTTTCGGGCAAAATGATAGATCATGATCCACAAACCGACTTAGCATTGGTAAAAGTGAACTCGGAAGAGCCGCTACCTGTCATTAAGACGGGTACCTCCTCAGATCTTCTGATTGGTGAAACTGTTATCGCGATCGGCAATCCCTTCGGTTACCAAAGCACTGTAACCGTCGGGATTATCAGTCAGCTCCACCGAAATATTCCGGTCAACGGAACTCAAGAATATCGCAATCTTATTCAGACCGATGCAAGCATTAATCCGGGCAACTCGGGCGGTCCTCTGATCAACATCTTGGGTGATATGATTGGAGTTAACGTAGCAGTTCGCATGGGCGCCAATGGTATTGGTTTTGCAATACCAGTGGATGAAGCCCTCGATGTCGCTGCCACCATGATCGAGCGACAACGGGCTCAACGGCAAGAGTTGGGAATTAAAGTTGCCACCGAGCCCGAAGTAGGTTTGGTGATTAAAAGTGTAGACCCCGCCAGTGCTGCCGCTAAAGCAGGCTTCAAAGCCGGTGATCGCATTGTTTCCGTTGCCGGCAAAGAAGTCGCGAGACGCTTGGAATATGAATTAGCACTTTATGACCTACCAGCTGATTCGACAGTCGACGTATCGGTAAAGCGGGAAGATGATCGTGTTGAAGAACTGTGCATGTCAATTGTCGAGCTCAAGAAACTCCCCGAACAAGATCAACTAGGGGAGCGAGCGTGGCAAATTCTTGGCCTGAAAACCATGCCAGCCGATGGCAATGAAGTTTCACGCGTTGATCCCAATTACCGCGGTGGCTTACGCGTTAGTGCAGTCAGACCTGGCAGTCCAGCTTCGAAAGCAGGCATTCGTAATGGTGATATCTTAGTCGGCATACTTACCTACGAAACAACCTCGCACAGCGATTTAGCATGGATCTTAGACAGCAAGGATTTGCGTAGCACACAAGGCGCCAAGTTCTACGTGGTACGCGAGAAGGAAACCCTATTTGGTTCGATGCGTGTCGCCAGCGGCCCCGCGCGACCAGCTCGTTAGGGTTGATTCTCGTCCTGGAGGTATCTCCCTAAAAGTGTCGATACCGAAATGGCACTTTCGCAAATTACCGTTGCTGTTCTCGCTCACAACTCGCCCTAGTATCTGCCACATAAATAGGGCGAATTCTTGTAATGCTAGTCCGGTTCGGCCCGCTTCTCTTGTCCGCGCAGCCCAAGGTTGCCGTACCGATGGTAATCGCGAGAGAGACTCTGTTCTTCGACATACCACAGAAGTTCAACACGAGCCACGGATGTGACTTCGCGATCACTTAGGTGCACGTGAGCTTCCAGAGCAGCTTGGCGGATCGAGAGTGGTACGCTATCGGCACTGGAATATCGAATACGATTGGTCTGATTTCGACGAATCGCTTGGGCCAACGTATCATCACTCTCTTCAACGAATTCAACGCTTCCCGCTAAGGCTCCCGTCCAATCGTCTAGCCACTCGATTAGTGTGCGATCGACGCGAGGAGTAGAGCTCACTGTCACTCGACAACCAGCAGCGACCGCAGCTAGTAAGCGAGTTACAATATTTAACGTTGTATCGCTGTCGCTAATTCTGATGCGCAAAGGACTGACGGGTAGATAGCGACGCAAATTGTCTTGGCCGATCAGCGTGAAGTGATCGTGTGACTCTAAGATCTCACGTCCAGAGAACTCATCGAAGTCCAATAACATCTGTTGGATCGAGGGAATAATCTCGCGAATATCGCTTGGTACTGTATCGCGTTGCTCTAGTTCTTCCCAAAGCGTTTTTAATTTTCCGATTTGCGGTGTCGATTGTTGGCCGATCTGTGACAAGTTGCTGTGCTTGGTTGGTCGACGTTTAACCTTACATAATGGAATAATATAGTTTGGGCCCCCTGCCTTGATGCCAGGCCCAAAAGCGCTAAGTCCCAAGCCGCCGAAAGGTTGCCGCAATACGATCGCACCAGTGGTCGGACGATTGATATATAAGTTGCCCGCTCTCAGGTTGGCTGACCAGAACTCTTGCTCGCGATCATCGAGACTCTCCAAGCCACTGGTTAAGCCATAACCAGTATCATGTACCAGCTCAACAGCATGGGCTAGGTTGCGAGTTTTCAGCACACCTAGAACTGGTCCAAACAGTTCGGTGCGATGAGTAAAGCTACCAGGCTGTACGTTCCATTTTACTGCTGGACTATAGAGGTGCGGGTTGTCATCAAGTTGTTTTGGTAACACAGCCCAAGATTCACCATGCTCCAATTCTTTCAAGCCTCGCAGCAAGGCTCCGCTGGGTGGGCGAATAAGCGGACCCATTTTATTTTTTAGTTCCCAGGCTGAGCCAACAGAAATGCTGCTGACTGCGTCAACCAATTGCTCACGAAAAGCTGAATCCTCAAAAACCTCTTCTTCTAAAATTAGTAGCGAAGTGGCGCTGCACTTTTGTCCCGAGTGCGAAAATGCAGAATGCAAAACATTTTTGAGCGCTTGGTCGCGATCGCTCAGACTAGTTACGATCGTCGCGTTTTTTCCACCCGTCTCTGCCAGCAGAAATAAATTTGGATGCTGACGAAGCATTTTCTGAGCTGTTTCCGTTCCACCTGTGAGGATAACAGCTTGCACGTCTGGATGACCTACCAACGTATTACCAGCAACACTACCGCTGCACGGAATCAATTGCAAAGCTTCGCGCGGCACACCAGCTGCCCAAAAACATTCACACAAAACAGCAGCCGGTAAAACAGTATCGGACGCTGGTTTCAGCAATACCGTATTCCCAGCTGCTAACGCAGCAGCGACACCACCACAGGGAATCGCAATCGGAAAGTTCCACGGACTGATTACGGCAACGACACCAAGTCCTTCTACTTCGATATCGGGTTGTTTCGCTAAATCGAGGGCACACCGCGCGTAGAATTCGACAAAATCGACAGCTTCGCTTACCTCCGGATCGCTCTCTAAAAGCGTCTTGCCTCCATCAATCACGGCAGCTCCCATCAATTCGCTTCGCCGCTGTCGCAGTTCCTGAGCTGTCTTGCGCAATACTTCATAACGTTGTTCGGCAGTCCAGCGGCGCCAGCCCGCAGGATCCTCCGTTGCACACCGTATGGCTCGGCGGATTTGTGCTGGACTGGCTTGATGGTATTTGGCCGCGACAACGCCAGGTCGCGAGGGATCTGGTGATTGGTAAAGCTCCCCCTCACCCGCAACTCGCTGCCCCTCAACGCACAAAGCGATCTCAGTGGCGAGAGAATCACACCGAGATTTCCACGACTCAATGATTCTCTCAGCCCATGAGCTGTTCTGTACCAATGAAAAGTCGGTATCAGGTTCATTGCCTAACTCGTCCCATCGCGCTGGAGCTGGTGGCTGAATGGCTATCTGGTGTCGATCTTGAATACGCCGTGGCTGGCAAGAAACTATGCTAGACAACTCCAAGGATTTCTTAAAACCATTCTCCAGTCTCTCCCAAGCAGTAGATCCGACCTGGATATTGAATGCATGCCGCAGGAAATTATCAGGCCCAGTATTTTCATCAAGTCGACGAATGAGATAACCAATCGCATTGATGAACTCGGCTTGATGGCATGCAGGCGCATAGAGTAAGACGTTTCGGCATAACTCATGAAGCGCGCGGCGCTGGTGATTGGCCATGCCTTCGAGCATCTCGAATTGGATCTCGCTGGAAATACCATTTCGAATCGCAAGCACGATCGCATAGGCTAAATCAAATAAATTATGCGATGCCACACCCAGTCGGACTGCCCGGTGAATGTTTGGTTGCATTCCATACTGCAACATCCGTTTGTAATTCGCATCGGTTTCAGTTTTATGTTTGAAAGGTGCTTGCGGCCAACCTCGCAGGGAGGCCTCAACCCTTTCCATTTCCATGTTCGCCCCTTTGACTACTCGGACAGTTATCGGAGATCCTCCGCTCCGAACTCGCTCGATAGCCCATTCCGATAGCTCTCTTTGAACAAGATGAGAATCGGGAATGTAAGCCTGTAAAGCGATCCCCGCGCGAGCCTGTTCAAGTCCAGGCCGCTCCAGCGTTCGCATGAATGTTTCAGCAGTAAGACGCAGATCGCGATACTCTTCCATGTCGAGGTAAACAAACTTGCCTACTTGGTTACCATCAGGGCGAACGAAAGTTTCTCGAGCAGCAGCCCGCAAAATCAGCTCTAAGCGATCGCAAAGAACCTTAACAGTATGTCGTCTGGCAATTGAAGAGATTTGCGAATAGATCGTCGAAATCTTGACGGACATGCACTCGATTTCAGGTCGTTGCAATGCTGCTAAATATTTTTCTAACCGGCGTTGAGCTTCTTTCTCACCTAAGATCGCTTCCCCAAGGAAGTTAACATTCATTCGCAAGCCTTCCTCGGTGCGCGCTTTTAAATGCGACGACAACATCTCGGGCTCGGCTGGCAAAATCACATTAGCCGTCTCTTTCCGCATCTTGTCCTTGACTAGCGGAACTGCGACTCCTGGCAGGTAGCCACCAAAGGATTGAAAACCTTTTAGCAACGTACGGTCCAGCATGCTAAAGAAACGAGGGACTCCCTGCACGTCGAGAATATGGATCATCTGATCGACAACGCGCCAGGAAGATTGGCTGCGAAAAGACTGATCCGTCATCTGAGTAAGGATCGCCTTGTCACTGGGGTGCTGAATCATGCGATCCAGTTCCGCTTGCTGTCTCTTCTCCGCCGGAGTTTGAAGTTTGGCAGCTCGGTTCTGAAGCAATCGAGCGATGGCGAGCACCGCCTCGACCATTTGCGCAGAATCAGTTTGCTGGACGTCAGTCAACGTTCCAAGCCAACGATTTAAATCAAAAGAAGCAAGCGATTGATCAGCCGATAATTCCGGCGTACTCATACCACAGACTCGCAAATGAAGAATGTCAAAGAACAGAAGTCCCAGTTACATCGTAGCTTTTCTGGCAACCAAGCAAAGCGTATAGCGAGAGGGGACACAGAAAAAAGGAAGAGAGTTAGCCCGGCGGGCTGATTCGACAAATTGTTGTGCGCGAATTCGGATCAGCTGAAAGCATTACCAAGGAAACGATCTCCCGACCAAAGTTTGTGCATCGGAAGGGAACAGAATTTCGCCGAGGGAGAAGCGCACCTCAATACTAGCTTATTTACGAAGTAACCTACGTGCAGAATTCTAGCGAAAGGTGCTCTAAAGTCCGAGAAAAAAGACCTGCAGGCATTCACCTAGGTTTGTTGCCCCAGTTGCTACCCAGGAAATCTACAAGGCATGCTTACCAGAGATCGCCTACGAAAGTAGCTGTTTCAGCTTGTGGTTCCGTTAACGTAAGACGGGCTGCTTAGGTAGCATCGGCAGAAGTCGTGGTTGTCTCACCTGTTTGGCTTTTCGCCTCGCCTTCGCCGAGCTCGCGCAATACACGATCGAGAACACCATTGACGAAGGTACCTGAATTTTTCCCTCCGTAACGCTTAGCAATTTCGACAGCCTCATTGATGGCAACTCGCCCAGGGGTGCCTACGTACACCATCTCGTAGGTGGCCAAGCGCAAGATATTGCGGTCGATTGCCGACATCCGACGCAACGACCAGTTCGTCGCCTTCTGCGAAAGTACCTGATCGACTTTGTATCGATGTTTGCGAACGCCCGTCAGCAAATCCATCGCAAATTGACTGAGAGGCTTGTTGGCTAATAACCGCTTGAAGATAAACGGTTCCGCTAACGCAGGGTCGTGATTGGGATTGAGATCGTCTTCGTATAGAAGTTGGAGTACGACTTCTCGAGCACGTCGGCGGGTAGTCATGTTGAGAATTACAGGGCTGGTAAAGGGGAGAAAATAGGTTAAACGGGTCTGTTCAACCAAGTTAATAACATAACTACCCCAGCGATTTGGGGAAATGGCCAAAATCGGCGTATCGCGGGCCGATTTCGGCGAACGAAATGTAGTTTTAGGCGTAGCGATCGAGCTGTCACCTGAAAAACCCTCCGAAAATCGCTCTTGGCCTGAAAACTTCACTTGGTGTAGGTTATCAGGTGACCCAGTTTGGACCATAAGGCTAAGGAGGAGCCAATGTATCTGGTAAGCATGGATGTTGATACCGAAGAGAATCTCGATGCCCGCTCATCTCAGGGGGGAAGCCTAGCTGCTTCCTCCAATCGCTTGGTAGCGGAAACCACTTCCCATATAGGTCCATTAAACGGGGGCCTTAACGCAATTTGCACCCCTCCAGGCTACTGCACCTCCAAGTTGATCAAGCGAATTGTGAACGGACTGTACGGGCCGAACAGTCTGTCATATTTTTCTTGGAATCCAGCTTTGGGAATGAGCTATCCCAACGGTAGCCATGCCGCGCTCGGAATGCCTCTCGCCCCTTTGCCTGCGATCGATCCCTATCAAGAATCAACACAGTCCACACGCGCGACCACGGTAGATCGCTCCACACTACCAATTCGACAAATCACTTGGAGCGATGCCTCGGGCCTTTATCGCCGATTTCATTATGCCAATACTCTAAATGGAGCTCGAGAGTATCGCGTCGAACATCGCCCTTTGTGGAGCGATGCATTGGCGTGGCGCACCTTATCACCCGCAGAGTCGTCCACACCATCGCAACTAGATCGAAGTATCTACGAAACCATTTTTGCTTTACCAAAAGATCAGTGTCTCTCGATTCAATATCTATGGAATGCCGCTCGACATTCTGGGTTGATTCAGTATCCAACCGTTACCACCGAACGAGCAGGCTCCGCGGCTGAATTAGAGGACTTGAATCGCCGACGGGCCCACGTTGTTAAGGAAATTGAATACTTTGATCGCCTGCCAATCAGCGATCGTACCTACTCGATACGCGAAGACCTGCGCAACCAACAACGCAAGCTGCGACGCGATATCGAACTACTGCAAGCTTCAGCGCCATCCGAATATGACTTGCGCGAGCAACGTCACTTAGGCGTACAGCGGGAGCAATGGCAACGCGAACATCTCGAGGCCACTCGACGTGTTGAGCAGTTGTCTGGACAGCTTCTAAAACTTCGACAGGAACAGAAGCAACTCACCGAAGAGCTCCACCTGTTGAATCGCACCAGTAAGGCGCCAGTTACCCTGGAAACTACTGCACCCATCGCTTCTGTGCAGTATCGCGAGCGTCTAGCCGAAATCGATAAACAGCTTGAGCACTGGCATCGAACGCTGGCAGAGATCGTGTTGCATCGTCAACAGCTTGAGCAATCTGCTACTCATCTGCGTGCCGAGAAGCAATATGATCTGCCGAATTCAGCTCAATATGCAGATCCGCGCGAGCCACTACGCGCTCTTGAGAATCAAATCTTACAAACGCGACGCCAGTTAGAGGATCTGCTCCAAACCTATAGTCATGGCACTAAAACAAATACTTACGTGGATGCATCCTTGCCTGCGACGTTGAAGTCGATGCAAGAAAATCTATACGAAGTATGTCGCCAAATCTCACGCAAGGAATCCGATTCCGCATTTCGCCAGCTTGGTTACCAGATCGAGCAGCTATCGAGGTGCGAGAAAGAACTTCAAGCCGCGACCGAAAAATTGTTGCAGGATCGAAGAGATCTGCTCAATCGAGTTGCTGCCGAACTTGGTGTTTCACTCGAGCAGCTAAGACTCCAGTTGCCTTATGGTTGTGGTTGCAGCGAGCATAGCAACTCGTTGCAGTGCCATGCTGATCATCGTGTCTTGGAATCACGCCCTGCACCGCGTTCGACGCATGATGAGGCGATAGAAGATTCGATTCGTGGTAAGCTTAGGGATGTTGAATCGCAGATACGCCAATTGCAAGGCGATCATGCGGCGGCCCTGGTGGAAGTGAAACGTTTAGAGGATCGATTGGCAGAGACGCCAGTCGTGCGGCTATTTGACTACTCTCGACTTACCGAATTGCAAGCGGATCTAGAAAAAGTCGAACAGCGGTTGCGACATTGGGATCGCATGGATGAGTTACGAGCTGAATTGCGAGAACTCGATCGACGCATTAGCGAGTGTCGTCAGCGTGAATCTTGCGTTGTTACCAGCAGCGAGAGCACTTTGCATCAGGATGCTAATAAGTGGTTTGAAATCCTGACATCTATCCCAGGACAAGCGGTGATGGGACGTCAGTTGCCACTGTGGGCCCGGGATCAGGAGATGCATCATGATCATCCCTATGCACGCATGTCCTACGGTCTTACCCCGATGCAGATACCGGCTCTCGAAAGCATATCTTCACGTTCAATAGAAGAATATCGCTTGGTCACTTTGGCGATTCGCTTCGCGATTGCCGAAGCTCTGTCTGCACGTGGCGAGAATGTACCATTGCTAATAGATGATTGCTGGGCGGAACTTTCGGTTGCCTCAGCACGGCAACTCATGACCGCTCTCGCCCAGATAGCACGCCGTGGCGTACAGGTAGTCTTGTTTACTGCCGATGCACGCGTTGTCGCCTTAGCTCGCAGCCACCAAGGTTATGTCTGCCATGTTCGCCCTGTCGTGGAGCGTCCCGTCGAAGTGGTTGTTGCTCCTGAGGTTGTACATGCCATAAACCCAGTGCCGGTTGTCGATCATGCTGAGGTCAATCGTCGCTTACACGCGATTGCGGACGAACAAACTATCGTCCTCGAGCCCAAGGCTATGGAAGCAAAGGTCACTGCCGACCCGAGCCCGCTGCCTCCATTGAAGCGAACTAAAGTTAAGGCGTACTACGTCGACGGAAGAGGACCTTTCTATCTCTCAAGAAGCAGTCGTATCGACGAAGCTCCTTCGATTGATGATGCGATGGCGGAGCGATTGCGTAAGATTGGAGTTAGCAGCGTCGGTTGTCTTCTCGATGCGAACTGTGAAAAAGTCGCTGTGAAGCTCGAAGATACTTCAGATAGTGATTATTTCCGACATCAGGGAAGCAATCTAAAGGCGGGTCAACCGAGTCGCTACGTCTCTGCGAAACGAGTCGCACGCTGGCAAGCTGAATGTCGCTTGGTCTGTGAAGTGCCGAATGTACGAGCTTTTGATTCAAGATTGATGGTCGGTTGCGGGATTCGTGGTCCTAAACAATTAAGTCGCCTAACTCCGAATCAATTAGCTCGTCGTGTACAAAGATTTTTGCAGACCGAACGGGGTAAGCAAGTCTTGCGATCAGGTAGCGGTTATGAAGTAGCTCGAATTACCAGTTGGATTGTAGAAGC
Organism: Pirellula sp.; assembly: GCA_032116775.1. GTDB lineage: Bacteria > Planctomycetota > Planctomycetia > Pirellulales > Pirellulaceae > JAFLCP01. The sequence goes on from JAUMAI010000505.1 coordinate 17,309, forward strand.
CAATTCCGATCGTCGTCCAATGCGTTCTGCAAGAGTACCAAGCACGGTAAAGCTGCAGAGCCCACGTCGAGATCGGGAGGCCGTCAATGTCGCTGAGCATCGACAGTCTAGCCGCGTAAGTGCAGCTAGCAGTGGTGATCGTAAAACGTCGGCTGAAAGAAAGCTGCAACGACAAATGCGACGTCGCCTCGAGCGACGAGAGGTCGAGCAGGAACAGACAGTAAAGCCGCGTGAACGCAAACGTGAGGAGAGTGTCCGAACGGTCGCATCTTTGCCCAAGCGTGATGTTGGGTCGGTTGTGCCAATGCGTGGCGAGGTGAAAAGCAGGGTGAGCTCAACAGCCGATGGGGCTGAAGAGGCTGTGGCAACCTCTGAAACCGCAACACGTTCGAAGACTAAAGTGTTGAAGTTCTACTTGAGCCAGGATCGACCTGTGGTGGACGCGCCAAGTATCGGGCCAAAGGTTGCACAACGGCTAAATAACATCGGCATCTTCACCGTCCGTGATTTCTTGCAAGCTGATTCTGAATCGCTCGCTTCGCGTTTAGGCGGAGGACGTTTCAGTGGTGAAGTGATTCGTCAGTGGCAACAGCAGTGCCAATTGGTCTGTCGAATTCCTGAGCTGCGAGGCCATGACGCACAGTTGTTGGTGATGGCGGGTATTAACTCGCCGGAACGTCTGGCAAAATCGAATGCCAAACAACTATTCGACGAGGTGTCAAAGATTGCGAATTCGAGCGAAGGTAAGCGGGTGCTGCGCGGAGCGAGTATCCCAGATCTAGCTGAGGTGAAAAGCTGGATTGAGTCTGCTCACCTCTGTCGACCGCTCGCCGCAGCTTAGTCCTTAGCGTCGAAAAGAAATCAATTTTCTTAATACACAGCGGATTTGGCCCGAGAGGCAAATCCGCTGTTTTTATTCGGTAAATGGTTGGTAATCCGCGCTGCATAAACTTGGCGAGCGATTTACTGGGACTGTCACGCTCCCAAAATACACCGCGAAAGCACCCGGCCGGGTGGTAGTTAATCGACTTTTAGCCTCTTTAGGCTACCGAGCCCCCATTTTCTGCGTACTATAGAGCTGTATCTTTTTGATGGTTTGGAAGGTCTTCTGGGATTCCCCCAGCTTCCTGCGAGATTCATCACCTATGCGCCCTGTTTTTTGGGCTGCTTATTGCCGGTCCTGAGTTTTGTTGAGTTTCAAATGCTCCGCATCGCATCACAAACCGAACGTTCTCGGCCAAAGCAAACAGCCGTTCTGAAGGTATGTTGCTGCGGCTCGGTTTCAGTGCGAAGAGGGCTGCGCAGGCTGCTCATTCTGTTGCCTTTGTTCGTCATCGGCAAATGTCTATCGGGACAAGAAGGACCTGGTGCCGCGCCAGTCGTAGCCGACATCGCTAACGCTCCAGATTTAGGAGAGCCACCAGCGCCGACCGCTGAAATCGTCGTTGAGCTGTTTAATGGTCAGACATTAGAAGGTTGGACACAACGCGGCGGTCAAGCAGAGTTTCGAGTTGAAGATGGAGCTATCGTTGGAAAGTCGCGGGTCGGTACTCCCAATAGTTTCCTATGTACAAACCGCGAGTTTGGCGATTTCCAGCTGGAGTTGGAGTTTCGGGTCGATAACGATCGAATCAATAGTGGCGTTCAAGTTCGTAGTGCTAGTCGACCAGATTACAAGAATGGTCGAGTCCATGGCTATCAGGTGGAGATTGATCCATCTGCGCGAGCGTGGACCGGCGGTATCTATGACGAAGCGCGACGGGGATGGTTGTATACTCTAAAAAATAAAACTGAAGCGCAAGCTGCATTCAAATTAGGACAATGGAATCGAATGCGAGTTTTGGCTGTCGGTGGTCGAATAAGAACATGGATTAATGATGTTCCGGTTGCTGATTTAGATGACACCTTATCTCCACACGGCTTTATCGCGTTGCAGGTGCATTCGACAAGGGAATCTATGCCCATGGAGATCCGTTGGCGTTCGATTCGCCTAACCGAGATCGTGAATGCTTCTCTGACAGAGCAAGCCAATGCTCCAGCAGTCGATAAGGCGGAGGATGCCGGCAGATAAAACCGGTTAAAAGCGTAAGGCGATAATGTTAAGAAGTATGTTTTAAAGCTTTTGGATCGATTTGATACTTGGAAGCCAATGACGATGAAAAACGATAAGGGAATGGGTGCTGCATGATTTTGGTGATCGATAATTACGATTCGTTCACCTATAACTTGGTGCAGCGATTAGGCGAAATCGATGCAGCCCTGGATGTGCGTGTGATTCGTAATGACCAATTGATGATTGACGATATACGTAAGTTAAAACCGGAGCGTATTATCATATCGCCCGGCCCTTGCACTCCGTCCGAGGCGGGAATCAGCGTGGATGTTGTCCGGCACCTGACGGGAGAGATTCCGATTCTGGGCGTTTGCCTCGGCCACCAATCGATCGGCCAGGCCTTTGGAGGAAGTATTGTACGAGCTCCAGAGCTTATGCATGGAAAAACCGATAACATCTACCATGATGATCGAGGCTTTTTTGCCGACCTGCCTAACCCGTTTGTCGCGACGCGCTACCACAGTTTGGTAATAGATCCGCCAACCTTGCCAACATGTTTGGAAATGACCGCTTGGACGACCGATAAACATGGAAAAAAGGTTATTATGGGGGTTCGTCATAAGACAGCCAAACTGGAAGGTTGGCAATTTCATCCTGAAAGTTTTTTGACGGAACCCGGCCCCGAATTGCTGAAGCGTTTCCTCCATTGGTAAGCATCTAGAGAGCCATACAGTAATGATTTGCGTCAGTATTGGTCGCACCAGACATAAACACGTTATCGCTGAACACGCGCGACTAGCAGAACTGGGAGCTAAGTTGGTTGAGTTGCGGTTAGATTACATCGGCCGCGTTGTAGACCTCAAACGACTACTCGAGAATCGACCAACACCCGTGGTAGTTACCTGCCGGCGTAAAGAGGATGGTGGTCGCTGGGATCGCTCGGAAGCAGATAGGCAAGTGATGTTGCGATCTGCGATTGTTTCGGGTGCGGAATATGTTGATCTCGAGGAAGATATTGCCGGTTCAATTCCACGTTATGGCAAGACCAAGAGAATTGTTAGTCTTCATGACTTTGAAAAGACACCAGCTGATCTCGAGGAGATTCATGCACGTTTAGCAGCTAAAGATGCTGATATCGTCAAGATCGCCACCTTGGCAAATTCATTTGCCGATACGATTCGAATGCTAAGGTTAGTCGAAAAAGCGAAGGTCCCAACCATTGGTATTTGTATGGGTGAGATCGGTGTGCTCACTCGAATCCTAGGTTGTCGCTATGGGTCTCCTTTTACATTTGCTACGACCAGCAGTACTCGAAAGGTGGCTCCCGGGCAACTTACCTTTGAACAGATGAAGAATCTGTATCGTGTTGAGGAGATTACAGATAAGACCCAGCTATACGCGGTGGTCGCTGATCCAGTCGGTCATTCGCTGAGCCCGCTGATTCACAATGCAGCTTTCCAGCATGACGGCTTACTCAATCGCTATTTTGCTCTGCAGATCCCTAAAGACGATCTCGCAATTTTTATCCAATGGTGCAAGCAAAATCCATCCTTCGGAGGACTCAGCGTTACGATTCCGCACAAGGAGTCGATCGTCAAGTTACTCAATCAGGTTGAGGCGGCAGCTTCGGCGATTGGGGCCGTCAACACTGTTGTTTTCGACCGTGGAGAGTCACTCGGATACAATACCGATTATCGTGCAGCGATGGACTGCATCGAGCAGGCGATAAGCGTTAAATGGGGTGCGGAAGAAAATTTACAAGGCCGTTCGGTGTTAGTGCTTGGGGCCGGTGGTGTTTCTAGAGCGATTGCTCATGGCTTGCGGCAGAGAGGCGCTGTCGTGGCGATCACCAGTCGCAGCGTTGAGAGATCCGAGACTCTAGCTAAAGATGTCGGTGGGCGGGCCTTGCCCTGGGAAAAGCGATATGACCTAAAGGCTGGGATTATCATTAACGGTACGCCGATCGGTATGCATCCCAATATCGATGAATCACCCTACGATCGTCGTTATCTCGATGAACGGCAGATTGTTTTCGATACTGTCTACAATCCAGAGCAGACTTTATTGCTCAAGAATGCTCGAGAAGTGGGCTGTACGGCAGTGTCTGGTGTCGCCATGTTTTTACGCCAAGCTGCTTACCAATATAAACTCTTCACCGGTCGCGCTGCACCGATCGATGCCATGAGAAAAGCGCTCAAGAAAGCAACATCACCTGTCAATTATGAAGTCGATGAAGATGTCGATGAAGAAGTTGACTTTCTCGATGATGAATAAGTCTTTGTAAACGATTAGTGATTGAAAAGGTCTGCCGTTTGCGAGACTGCTTGCCACTTGAGAACGGTTCAGGATCGCGCGTGGTCTGATGTGATGTGGTCGTGGTGAAAGCTATAGATTTAACAGAACTGCCATCATCTGCACTTATCGATCGAGCGGAGCTCTTATTACTGAGTTACCTAATTCTCTTGGCCTGCTGAGGATTCCATGATTTTCTTCAGCAGGCTCGGACCGTGCATTTTCTTGATGTTGCAGTCCGGTAGCGATTCGAGAAATGTGCGTCCGTAGGGTTTCGAGGTCATGCGAGGATCGAGAATGACTACTGAACCATAGTCGGATGATGTGCGAATCAGGCGACCAAAGCCTTGCCTCAGTTTGATAACAGCTTCTGGTAACTGGTAATCGCGAAACGGGTTTCCTCCAGCTTCGCGAATAGCTTCCAAGCGAGCTTCTAGGAGTGGATGATCTGGAACGCTGAAAGGAAGCTTGGTGATAATCACATTAGTTAATGCATCGCCAGGAACATCGACACCAGCCCAGAATGAATCTGTGCCAAAAACCGCACCTCTCGGATTCGCTTTGAAAAGCTCTAGGAGCTTTGAACGAGGCGTGCCATCGGCTTGGCTGTAGAGTTGCAGATCATTTTTGATCATCCAGGGCAGGACGCGTTCAGCTACTTGTTTAAGCAATTGATAACTGGTGAATAGTACGAAAGCATGTCCATCGGATTTAGCCAGGAAATGCTGGACTAAAATCGGTAAGGCCGCTTCGAACTCCCGTTTGTTGGTGGAAGGATCTGGCAGGCTATCCAGTATCACAAGCTCTGCTTGCTTGGTGTAGTCAAATGGGCTGCCAAGCTTCACCGTATTAGGGCCAGTGAGCCCAATGCGAGATTGGTAGAAATCGAAGCCACCCTCTTTGCCAGTCGATATGGTCGCACTAGTCAAGATCACGCTGGGGATTTCATTAAAGAGCATCTCGCGCAATTGAGGTCCAACGTCGATTGGCGAGGCTCGTAAAACAATTCTCGAATTGCCTCTTCGCGAGAAAACCTGCTCAAGCCAATACACATTCCCTTCGAGTCGTTGCTCTAGCCAAGAAGTTACAGAGTTGGCGAGTATTTCGAGTCTCGCTTGGGCTGAAAGAAGATCCTGTCGCGACGACTCATCTTTCAGGTCGGAACCATAACGTTTCAGTTGACCAGCCAATTCGAGCAGTAGCGGGCTTAGTGGATTGTTGACGATGCGAGGTGTGTGGACACGTCCATTTCCACCAGGACGATCTTCGAGCCACTGCTGAAGAGTAAAGCTAAGCTCATCGAGCGCATCGTGACAACGGGTTTGTAGTTGCATGACCTGCCTGAGGTCATAGGCTTTTAATAATCCTTTATCGGTGGCTGGGTTGTAAAGCTTTCTGAGGATATAGTCGACTTGGGAACTCGTTACTTGGAGTCCGAGGTGATCGCTCGCCACTGCTTCCAAGGTGTGACATTCATCAAATATGACTGCATCATAATTGGGAAGTAAGCTGGCACCGCTAGCGCGAAGTGCCAAGTCGCTGAAGAATAGCGCGTGATTGACGATTAATAGTTGAGCATTATGAATTCGGCGACGAGCGCGGTAATAGAAGCATTGATCGTGTGTGCGACAGCGTCGCCCTAAGCAATTCCCACTATCGCTCGCCACTTCATCCCAAACGGAACTGCTGGGGCGAATTTCGAGTTCACTGAGGCTACCATCGCCAGATTCCTGAGCCCAGCGATTGATTTGCTGCAGCTGTTTTAATTCCTCTTCGCTTCCGAAGAGCGCGGTTGCTCGTCCCATGGCTTGCTGGAGGCGGCGTAGGCTCAAGTAATTGCTACGACCCTTGACCAGCACCGAGGAGAACTCACGCGGAATTACAGCGTTAAGCAGCGGTAGATCTTTCGAAATCAGTTGCTCTTGCAAGCTGATCGTATGCGTGCTGATAACAACCCGACGACTTCTTTTTTTTACGCTACCATCTTCCGCTATGTCAGCACTCTCGCCTTCTGTAGCGTACAGAATGGCTGGCACCAAATAGGCAAAACTTTTTCCAACTCCCGTACCCGCTTCAGCCAGAAGATGCTTACCGGCTGCGAAAGCAGTAGCAACCTCGTCCGCCATTGTGAGTTGTTCTTGGCGAGTCTCGTAACGACTTAAGCGTCGAGAGATAGAACCACCAGGTCCGAGGATGTCATGAACATTCATGCCTGGCTAAGCTCAGTAGCAAAAAGGAAAACGATTTTGGGAGAGGCACCGTTTGCCTCGACAGGCTCAATTGGAAATTTGAGGAACTCATTTGCCAAGGCTCGAACTAAAAAGTTCGTACCCAGCCGACATTTGTTGGTTGTACCATGATTTCCGAACTATTCCGAGCCCTCAGCAGCGATTAAAGCCGCGACCGCCACTTCGACGGACTAGATGTTTTGATTCCAGGACGCTCAGTGTGCTCAAGACTCTAGCTACAGGGAGGCCGCTGCGATGAATGATTTGATCGATGTCCGTAGCGTCGAATTCGATCGCATTGAGCACCGACTGTTCTTGTGCGTTGAGTTGTAATTCGGCAGGACGTCGTATTGTGCGATCGCCATCCACTTTGGCGTCCTTAACCATAGGTCCAAGGCTTTCGATGATATCTTCTGCGCATTGAGTGAGTAGTGCACCATCGCGAATGAGCTGGTGGCAACCTTGAGATACGCGGGACTGGACTGGTCCAGGTAGGGCGAAAACATCTCGTCCCTGTTCGGCTGCATGGCGAGCGGTGATCAATGTGCCCGACCGCTTAGCTGCTTCAATGATTAATACACCGAGACTCAAGCCACTGATGATGCGATTTCGCTGAGGGAACATGCCACGTTTCGGCGGCATACATGGTGGTTGTTCTGACAGTAAGAGGCCCCCTTCGTTGACGATTCGCTCAGCCAAGGAGTGATTCTCGGGTGGGTAAATCGAGTCGAGGCCATTGGCCATTACCGCAATAGTACGTCCATGGCATCGCAGCGCTGTATCATGTACTACGGCATCGATCCCTCGAGCTAAGCCGCTTACTAAAGTAAAGCCAGCGTTAGCAAGTCCATTGCAGATTCTCGCGGCTTGTTCCTTGCCATAATGGGTCGCATGACGAGTTCCGATAACGGCAATCGACAATTGATCGCGAATTGAGGTTGTACCTCGTGTGTAGAGGATACTCGGTGGGTCTGGAATCGTGCGGAGAAGTTCAGGAAAGGCTGGATGATGCGGCAGTATGACTTGGATTCCATATTTGCGACAATTGTTCAATATGGGTTCGACGAGATCCTGTTCGCGGCGTCGAATCAGCATTGCCAATCGTTCGCTGATTCCTTCGACTTCGGTTAGTTCCTGGCTACTCGCTTTGAGCACTTGGCTGGCACTGCCGAAGTGGTCGAGTAGCCTTTGCAGTAAATGGGGTCCGATGCCTTGTACCAAAGCCAATTCAATGTAGTCCCGATCCGCGGTATCTAAAGAATCGAGACTTAATGGTTGCTGGTCGGCAGGCATAGCTGAAGTCGCTTCAACGGCGTGGCTGGCTGTATGAGAGCTATCGGTGATGAGTAAATCACTGGCCATAGAAACCATCCGTGTCTATTGAAAAGTCCATCTCTATTGAAAAGTCAATCGCATACGGGAACGTATGTTCATTGTATCGCGAGAGCGATTGGGATGGCAACCCCCTGCATTTCTCCCTGAGTGATTTTCAGATCTTATTGGGAGAGCGGCGCACAGAATTTTGTACTACGTGCCCCCCTCGCCCCCAGCGTTTTTGCGGAGCAAAAAATCGCCAGGGGGAGAGGGGGAATCAGCGCCGCTTCGCAACCAAGCTCTCGGTTGCGCTTAGCCTCCTCACCTCAACCCTCACCCCCAAGAGCTCTCCGCTGCGCTTCGGTCTCATAGGGGAGAGCGGCGCACAGAATTTTGTACTACGTGCCCCCCTCGCCCCCAGCGTTTTTGCGGAGCAAAAAATCGCTAGGGGGAGAGGGGCTGGGGGTGAGGGGGCTCAGCTTCGCCTCGCAACTCCACTCACGGTCGTATCGAGCATATTCATCTTCGCGACGTTATTAAGAAGCTCGCCAAAGGTTTAAGACCATCTGTATTGGTCTATGCTAAGGCAATGTCCCACTTACTGTTCTGTGGTTTCGCTGGGTAGATGAGTAGAAACTATTTTCTACTGGCAGCGTCTGCAAAACATGATTGTTGTCTATTAAAACGGCCAGGGCATCTGTAGCCCACCTGGTCTGGACATACACTCTCGGATATTCCAACGAGCGGAAGTTGAGATGCAAAATATTTTGCAGCGAATGAGTTTCAGTTACTTCAAGCAAATTACTTGCGACCAGAAATCTTCATCTGTACTTGCTTGTTACCATTAGCAGGTTTATCTGGTTTGGGTGTCGCCGCGCCCATTTGTATTACATCCAGACCCCAGATAGCACTCAGCATAAACGCTGCTGTGGCTGCTATAAGAGTCATATTGACTTGCATACCGTTGTTGTACATCAACACGCCACCGACGCAGCCTGATAGTATCGATACCGTCAGCTTTATTGTGTAACTGAGTGGTTTTGGCTTCTTATCACTGCTGCTAATTGCGGTGCGAGCGGAGTCGTTGGCTAGTTCACGTAGGGCTGCCAAGTTAGCTACTTTTTCAGGGGCCGATCGTGGTAGCGTACTATCGCCACTACCTAAATCTGCATAGCTGTCGATACTCTCTGTTCCATCGAGACTATCATCAGCGCCGGATTCGCTGTCCACCTTTGGACGGCTAGCAATTAGTGCTGCAGCTGGGTCTTGCCTGGTCTTTCGCAGTGGACTGTAGGTATTACGGACAGCTTTTGAGTTCGCGGATTTATTGACTACAGTCTTGGATTGCGAAGATGACGTAGATCCTGATGGTTCGTTTGATGGTTCCTCACCACGCATGCGCGCCAGCAGTTTTTGCATGTAGGCCTCGACCGACTCATCTTCGCTATACGCTGATGCTGCAGGAGTAGCCGAATGATTGCGTGAAGAACCGCTCCCGCTGAGCCGCGACGATCCATAGGGTGAAGCGGTTTCGACGATGGTCTCTACTTCGTCTCCCAAATCGTCCCCTTGCAAATCATCTTCCGTTCTTGATTCCTGACTGGATTCCCCGGTCGTTTCTTTTGTAGCGTATGATCGCTCCAAGTAGGATGGTGAGCCACTCGTCGCTTTGTCAATGCTTGAGTTGTCACCCCAGTTATCCTCTGCGTCATCTGCGGATGAATCTCTCGAGTCGCTAGAGTAGCTGGCACGCAAGATATCTAAAGCGGTGACGGTCGATGCTCGTTCTGCTTTTAGATAGGTATCCGACTCTTCCCAATCGCTCTGATTGAACATCGGTTGCGCTGTTGGCGAGGTCGTGACTGGGGTGGCTGAGTCCGGAGTCTGCGGCGAATTCAGCTGTCGAGCATCATCGCTGCCTATAGGTTCAAAATCGTAAGACTCGGACTTCGTCTCTATCTGTAAGGCTGCTGGAAATTCATTGTACGAGTAGCTGTCGAAGGCAGCGAGCTCCTCGTCTTCTTGCTTGTATGTGTCCAAGTTTTGGTGTGGCCAGCTACCATTAAGAGCTGTTGGTAGATCTCCGACGATCGAATCCTCATCTGCCGAATCTCGATAGTCCACTGGAGGCCATACGGGTAGTGGCGAAGCGGTCTCGAAAGTATTCGCAACTATATTCTCGGGGAAATTCTCCGCGGAAGTAGCAGCGTCGGTGCGACTCGCTTCGCCTCGTAATGACGGGTCGCTGGTTTCTTCACGCTTCGTATTTACCGTCAGATATGGAGTTGTTGTATCCGTTCGGAACGACTCGGTTAGTGGCTGATTCGGAGCTGTTTTCAGCTCCGCATCCAAAGGATAACGCTGCAACTGTTCAGGGCGAGAAGATGCAACCTTTTCAGACTGGTTCGTTGCGCTAGAAGCAATATCTGCGAGGACTGATTCCAATTGACTTAGTCGTGCTTGAAGTGCCTCTATTTCGGTTTGTGTATCATCATCCGCTTGCTTAGCAATAGTTGAAGCCTTAGCGGACTCTGTAGCGACACGGATCGCTTGTTCTTCTAACCGAACAATCTTCTCTTCCGTCCGGTTGTATAACTGCGCTAGCTGTGATTCGAAGTTGGATCGCAGTTCCCTGAAATTGTGATTGATCGTTTCTAGATGATGGTTGATGCGATTTTGTAGTTCCGAGAAATCGGCACTCGAAGCTGATAACGAATTTTGTGAGGCAAGTTGAGTCGCTTCTTGCTCCAGTTGCTCTAACCGCTTATCGCTACGTCTCTGCATTTCTTCCAGTTTGGAAGTAAGGCTTAAACGAAGCTCATCGAAGCTGCCGTACAAATCTTGGACTTTTGTCTCGAAGCGGGATTCGCGCTGGTCGCTCTGCTGTTGCAAATCCTCGGTCAACGATCGTAACTGAGACGAGAAATCTTCGATGATCGCACGACGAAGAAGGTCTGTTTCGTTACGCAGGGAGTCGCACTGTCGTACGAAATCCTCTTTCTGCTCTGTGGAGCTTCGAGTGATCTTGCTATCGATGCTCCTGAGTCCCTCAAGTAATTCGTCGACACGTTTCTCTAAGTGAGCAAACTGTAAGTTGGTTTCCAGTGCGACAGAATTCAGTTCGTCTTGATCCCCCTGCCCTGTTCCTGAGGCCTCGTTCGGATTCGCTGACGGTGACTTCGAAGCCGCCGTACCGGATTGGAGTGATTCGACTAAAAAGCTGTAACCTACAATTTCAATTCGATCACCCACCTGAAGCAGGCTTTCCTGAGCCGCTTGACCGTTGATTTTGAGGCCTGGTCCGAACGTTTTAATAATGCTTTGGTGAGGGCCGAAAACGATCAGCGCATGAATTGCTGCAACTTTGCTATCGTCGATCCAAATAGTAGCCTGACGGTCTGATCCGATCGTGCACTTGGATTGATGCAGTCGCCAGCGACGGGCCGTATCACCCGTGCCGCTCGAGAGGCTGATGATTCCCAGACAGGTCGGCGCAAGGCCTAAGCTAAACGAGGGGTTCGCCGTTGAGTTGGAGAAATTGGTGTCGTTAGGCATGGAACCGCCACTTTCGATGATGCGTTCGTGTTCACTAAAAGCTGCTACAAAGCGCAGAGTCCACCGTTGGAGGGGAAACCTCTTTCGACTTCCTATTATCTTTTTAGAACAACATCGGTCCGTATGCCGGGGTTAAAACAGTGGAAGGGGGGCAGAAATATAGGTTCAGTAGCGAATATGGGGATTTTT
>JAUMAI010000506.1:0-7461 GCA_032116775.1 Pirellula sp.
GCTCTCATATCTGGTCGCAACGCTAAAAACGGCGAATTCGGTTTTGCGGTCCTCCGAACAATGGGTTTGCCCTTGCATAAATCGGGCCGTTTGAGATACTTGCCGGTTTCTAGGGCCCAAAATTTACCCCTGGCTATCTGTCGAGTCATTCGAAACGGAACATCCGTTGATCGGAATTCGGCGGACGAGGTGCAAATTTAAGCCTGAGAGTGATACAACTGATAAGAAGAATGATGTTTGTAAGAATGATGTTTGTTTCCTTGCGACCAGACAATCATTTCGCAAACCGCTCCATGGATCGTAATTTGATCTGATTGGCTTTGCAGCCAGTGGCGTTGGTTGTTGCGATAGGAATATAGATTCAAGAACGAGTTTTTTGGGGATCATCACTGCCATGATGGAAAATGTTGAGGTTCAGAATCGAAGCGGTCTCGGCACTCGAGCAGTTGCACGGTTACGAGGGCAGGGGTTGGTTCCAGCCGTTTTGTATGGTCACGGCGAAGCGAACGTATGCTTGTGCGTGAAACGCGAAGCCTTGGAAAACTTGATCAAGCACGGAACCAAATTGGTCAATCTCAGTGGTGCTGCCAAAGACACAGCGATTTTGCGAGAGGTGCAGTGGGATACCTACGGAACAGAAATCCTGCACGTCGATTTCGCTCGGGTCTCACAGACTGAAATGGTGACCATTACTCTGCCAGTTGAACTTCATGGCGAGGCACCGGGCTTGAGCGAAGGTGGCCAGTTGCGATTTGCTACCCACGAATTGACAATTGCCTGCCCAGCGGTCCGCATTCCCGAAGTGATTCGAGTTGTGGTGAGCAACCTTGGACTAGGTCAAGCGATTCACGCTGGCGAAGTCACTTTGCCAGAAGGTGCTCGAGTTGTAACGCCAGCAGAAGTCGTGATCGTATCGATTTTCAAGCCAGCCGCTGAAGCAACAGCAGAATCAGCAGCTAGCTAGTTGATGCGTTGGTAACTCGGTAGCGATTGAGCAATCACTGAAACGTTGTTGCTCAATGTTGTCCGGTACTGATGGAACCGGAACATGAAATTAGTGGTTGGCCTGGGAAACCCAGGTGAGAAGTACAAAGAGACTCGCCATAACATTGGTTTTGATGTGCTTGACGAAATAGCTCGTCGTACATCCGGATCAAAGATGGCGAAATTTGAGAGTCAGCTTTTTCAGACGTCCATTCACGGTCAAACAACGTTGTTAGTTTGGCCGCTAACGATGATGAACTTAAGCGGACGAGCAGTAGGTGCGGTCAGCAAGTTCTACAAGGTGGAACTGGCTGACGTTTTGGTAGTTTGTGACGACTTGGCTTTGCCTCTTGGGAAATTGAGATTTCGCAAGCGAGGTTCGGCAGGTGGTCAAAAAGGGCTAGCAGATATTTTGCGAGTGCTCGGCGATGACGGTGTGGCAAGATTGCGAATAGGCATCGATGCTACGCCCGAAGGTTGGGACACCGCTGATTACGTGCTGAGCCGCTTTAAGAGCGATGAAAAGTCGGTAGTGGATAAAGCAGTGCATCGATCCGTCGATGGGATCTTCGATTGGGTCCAGTTCGGTATCGATCATTGCATGAATAGGTATAATTCGAGCCAGGAAAACTAGGCAGGAGAACAGTCAGGTGGCTTTGCAGTCCTACGAGTGCTTATTTATTTTTGACAGCAGCAAGTATTCGCGTGACGCCAATGGTGTCTCCGCGGGCGTTGATAACATGATCGAAAAATGCGGCGGAACCGTCTTGGCGAGCCGACTATGGGGTGAGCAGAAACTTGCTTATCCTATCGACGGTCACCAAAAAGGAACGTACTGGTTGACGTTCTTTAAGATGGAGAGCACCTCGCAACCTGATTTCAATCGTCAATGCCAACTCAACGAAAGCATCGTGCGTTATCTGATCACTCGCGTTGATCCACGCTTGATCGATACCTTGGTCGCTCACGCTTTAGGTAAGGCATTGCCAAACGAACTGCCTCGCCCTGACTTGGCTACCGTTGCGGCTGTGGTTGACAGCGACGAAGAAGAAGTTGAAGAATCAGAAGATTAGTAGGACTTTAGGTAAACCTGGTTGAATTTGACGATTTTCTTGTCAACTTCGCTGGAATTTGCTTGATCGGGCCACAGCTTCCGCATACCTTACAGCAACTTCCGTTCACCTATACCTATGAACACGCTGCTGCAGAGGAGGAATTTACGATGGCAAGCTACAATCGAGTGGTACTGATTGGGAACGTGACTCGGGATGTACAACTAAAGTATTTACCGAGTGGAATGGCGGTGACAGAGATTGGCTTGGCGATGAATGACCGACGGAAAAACGCTCAGGGCGAATGGGTGGATGAAGCGGTGTTCGTCGATGTGACGTTATGGGGAAGAACAGCAGAGGTCGCCAGCGAGTACCTCTCCAAAGGCTCTCCACTATTCGTCGAAGGCCGATTGAAATTAGACACCTGGGAAAAGGATGGCGAGAAGAAGTCGAAGCTCCGAATTGTCGGAGAGCGAATTCAACTCATCGGTCCTAAGGGAAGTGGCGGCGGGACACCCGGAGCAACCGGACGTCGCAGCGACTCTCCAATGCCTGATGAGTCCTACTCGGAATCATCGGCGCCAATGGGGCGAAATGATTCGTTTGGGGAAGATGAAATTCCATTCTAAAACCCAACGACAATATCACCCCTAGACAAACAAAAAGAAACTTGAAAACCCACAGACGATTCATTGCGAAGTACTTGATTAGCAAAGCACTTGAGCAGTTGAGCAGCAAAACAACTCAGCGGCATAGTAACGCAGAATCGCCAGTGGCTTTGGATATAAAAATTGTTTATTTGAATTCGTACATCTGAAATCGATAATCAACGCTTAGTTTTGGAAACAGGCCTGACATGAGCAACTCACACGCAACGACCGTAGCATCCCACAAGCGTCTACCGACAGGTAAACATGGTGGGATTGAATTGTTGTTGATTCAAAACGTAGATCACTTGGGGAAACAGGGTGAAGTCGTTGAAGTCAAGAAAGGCTACGCGATGAACTTTCTGCTCCCCCAGGGTATGGCAATCATTGCTACACCACACCACAAACGAATGGTGGAAAAGCACAAGGCTCGTTTGCTTGAAATTGAACGCAAACGCCTCGCAGGCTTGCAACAATTGGCTGACCTGATCGGCAAACAGTCGATCACCATCGAAGCCAATGCAACTGACGATGGCCACCTCTACGGTAGCGTTGGTGCTGTTGAGATTGTCGAAGCACTCAAGGGTGTAGAAATCTCTGTAGCTGAAGACCAGATTCGCCTGCAAGGTCCTCTGAAGGAACTCGGCCTCTACACCGTTCGGGTACATTTGCATCAGCAAATCGAGACAGACCTGAAGGTATGGGTTGTACCATCCTCGGCATCCTAACCAGCTTCAGCAAGCGACTAGGTAGGGATTCCAGCCGTTGGCAAAACTCCAGTGATAAAACCGCTACGATTTGAATCACTGGAGTTCTTAGTTTCTAGCCAAGATTGTTTCACGCAATTGTCGATGACTAGGTGACAAACTTAGCGACACGCAAATCAGGCAACGATCTTCCGCAAAAAAGGTTGAATTTCCTGGCTGCAAATCACGGCGGAAAATTATTGCAAAGCATGCTGTAGCAGCCTCTCTTGGCGATCAAAGAGATAGCCGATAAGCTGGTAAGTAGAAAATAAAGTTGATTGGTGAGAAACGTTCATCTCTGCCAATCAAGAAACAGATGGATAAGGGGCTGTGGCGGAACTGGCAGACGCGCTAGACTTAGGATCTAGTACCGCAAGGTGTGGAGGTTCAAGTCCTCTCAGCCCTACTACCAAGAAAGCCCGAGTTGGAATCCAACTCGGGCTTTTTCTTTTTCTAAAAGCAATATCTAAGAAGCGGATGACAAGTAGAGATCTACTCTACCGCAAAGGCTGCCTCAAAAACCAATTCTTCAAGATAGCTACCATCGACAATTGATGCCCAATCAACGTCAACGTTGCTCCAGGCCAAATCCATTGGATCAACGACATCATACTCTGCGAACCATTTAAGGCCGCTTCCAAGTAACAACCGCTCGCATAGGAACCTAGGATCATCATCGCCGAACCAACTAGAATCAACACCGTGCCAATCACCAAGGAGGTCTTAGCTCTTAAGCCCTGATTCGTTCGAGTTCGACGGTAATCTTGCGGAAGTAGATTTTTTTGCCGGGCATACTCTGTCGCAACCCAACCAGCCGCCATCCACATCGCTGCAGCCAACATTGCCGCAGATGAAGAACCAATCCATAACATTGCGATCTCAGGACCAAGCAGGCGACTTGAGGCAATTGCCCAAACATTGATCGCCAAGGCAGCAACAAAGGTTACCATCGCAGGAACGGTTAATGCCCGATCCGGCCGCTGCAGCATCGTGAGACGAACCGCTTGGATCAATCGCTTGAGACTCCTTCGCGTCATGCCAACTTCCGTAGCTTGGCTTCCCGAAAATTCCACGATCTCGCCATTCAGCCAACGACATCTCAGCGGTAGTTCTAACCGGGTACTATCGCCAACTTCGGTCAAGCGATACTGCTCCCAGCTCGTGCGACGTACGGACTGTAAACTGCACGAGAATTGACTGAACTTTGCGCCCGCGATCAGCTTACTCAGCGATTCGATACCAGCACAAACGGTCTGTCGAACAATCGACTTGATGCGTTCGACAGATGCCTGGCGTCCGATATCGTTCGCGTCATCGGAGCCTCGCCCGCGAGATCCGCTTTGAACGAGATCACATCCTTTGCTTAAATGCGCGAAATGCTGAGGCAAATCTTCTAACGCACTGAGGTTTTGCACATCAGCGAAGGCCAGCAAGCTGCCTTGGGAATTACGAACGCCAATTGTCCGCATCATTCCCAGTTGTGAAGTTGGAGAAACCACCAAACGTATATTTAATTCGCGAGCGATAGAGACCGAAGCCGCGTGCCGAGCTCCATCGACCAAAATAATTTCGTGGATCCCGGGAATCTTGGCGAGAGCCTGCTGGGCTCGCTGCAGTTGATCCCGCAAACTTGCAGCTTGATTTCGGCAGCATAGTATCAGCGAGATAACCGTCTGAGCTTGGGCAGTCGTTTCCTCTGCGGCAGGCATGTTCGAGCCGGCACTCGCTGGCGAGCGTAGGTCTTTGGCTTCCGCCTGCTCGGTCGCTATTAAGTCGACCAAGTAATCAAGCTGCTGTGTCAGCCGATCAGCGACAACTGAGGAATTGGGTTGGGTAACGGTACGATTTAGTAGCACTTCCTGAACTTCGTTTTCATCCTTGGCCGTTGACGAAAGTAACATAGAACTTGCCGTTGCTGCGGTAGGTTTGCGGTAGAGCTTTTCGGAATAAAACCGTCTAACTGTATGACATAGTTCCCAACCATGCCGACCCAAGCTGGCGGCACTACGCCAAAAAACCAGCAAACTTTGCTAGCTAAATGGAAGATAACGATTATTCCAGTAATTCCCGCTTCGAGGACTTTTAATGTCGAACGCCGAACCGTTCTTGGCATGGTTCGGCGAAATCTGTACCGTCCTAACCCGTGGAATCCTGCTGGAAGATATCAGCACATCGTTCTTCGTCGTCATTGGTAAGCGATATGTCCGCAAACACTCGGCATCATCGAAAAAGATCGGTCCCTCAAATGGCAGATTTCGAAGGACCGATGAATCGCCGAGGTGCCCTGGGCCGATTCCTCACCATTCCCTCGCTTATCGCTGGATTAGCTAACTCACAGCACTGTCATGCAGATGACCTAAAGTCATCCAGTGATTCACCAGCTGAAAAGAATAGCTGGCCCTTTCAATGCACAGACGAGTGCTTTGTGCTTTATGCCAATCATGAAATACGTAATTCCCAGCTCTATCTCAGCGAACTGAAACAACTCAAAGCCGACTTATCGGAAGTGCTGGAATTGCCCTGCGATCGGGGTGAGTATCACTTAGTACTATTTGATTGCGAAACGAGTTTTAGAGAGTACATCCAGCACTATTTTCCTCGTGTACCACTGCGTCGAGCTTTGTTCATCAAGCATCGTGGCCCTGGCTTGATCTTTACCTACCTCCATGATGATCTTCTCATTGACCTCCGGCATGAGGGAACCCACGCTTTGCTCAATGAAGCTTGCGGCCCGTTGCCACTCTGGCTGGATGAAGGCTTGGCTGAGTATTTTGAGGTAGCCCGTGAGCAACGGTTTGCTGGCTGCCCACATCTTAAAGAAACACGTTGGCGCGTCCGTCTGGGACAAGTCCCGAACCTAGAGCGACTTGAATCTGCCCAAGATATGGCTGATATGGATGCCAATGATTACCGGGATGCTTGGGCCTGGGTACATTTTCTACTGCATAGAACCAGTGAAAGCCGCCACGCCCTAAACCAACATCTCATCCAAATAAGCCAGCTCAACGCTGAAATTCGTTTATCCCGACAACTAAAAAATCTCTTCGCAGATTTCCGCAGTGAGTTTGTAGCTCATTTCAAAAGCTATCCTGTGGGGAGCTAGCTCTCCCGTCACGTGCCCCAAAGCTTGCTCGCTGTTCTATAGGCAATATGTCAGATCGACAAAAACGGAACTCACGTAAAACTTCCGCCAGAGCATAGTGCAGCTGGGCGTCTGCGATTTTTTGGCGACAGTGAATTAAGTCTTAGCGTGGATTAAAACATCTTGCGGCTAGGCAATTTCCATCCATGCTTACCGAGAACGCCATCTTTACGCTGGAACGGTTGTCGCTCGAGCACTGGCTAAAAGAGTTCGATACCTGAGAGCCAATTTATGCATGAGGACCCCAAGGTAAAAATTGACGACTAGAGAGAGAATAAACAAAACCTGCAAAACATTTTCCCAACGAGACTTGGTCGCTTCGTCCCCCGCGCTTGAAGGTTTTGATTCAGGGTTCTTCTCGGAAGGCGAAAGATCACTTTCCTCAAATGTTAGATCATTGCTACTGCTAGATGGCTTGGTGTTGTTAGCCAGCAGGGGTGGACTTCCTCCAGTTGATGAATGATGAGCAAACCCCCCGTGATTATGATTCAATCCGGCAGGAGAAAACCCTGTAGACGCAGGAGGATTATTGTTGGTGGGATAAACAGCATTGTTATGGTTAGTAAAAGCGCCGCCGCTCGCATTTGAAAACGCGGGAGCATTATTGGATGGCAATATCTGCGGATTGTTTCCAAGTGTGTTCCCAGCAATAAAGCCGCTATTAAAACCTGTTGGCGCACCAGTCCCGTTTGTTGGTCGGCCATTGTTGGCCGTTGCGGAATTAGCCAGATTGGGATTGGCTGGAACCCAACCTGTATTGGGCAAGTTGGTATTTGATGAAGTGGATGGCAATAGATTACCTCCTTGCGAAGTCCCCGTATTTGCTGGAGCATTCGCTAGAGAAGGCGGGGCTGGATCTCTGGGTAAAATCGATGAGTTGGAGGGAAGTG
>JAUMAI010000507.1:0-1766 GCA_032116775.1 Pirellula sp.
AAGCGAAATAAATTCCATGGCGAGTGGAATTACGAAATCCACCCCCAAAAAATACAAATCCGGTCACTTAATGTTTAGCGATTCCTTACTGGTAACGGGGAGCACCCTTCGGCTTCAACCACTTCGACGTTTCAACGGTCGCATCCTCGACCGATATCTGTAACATCTCTGCAACTTTTGACACGCCAATCAATTCTTGAATAAAAGCCGACCGCACCAGTCGCTCGAAACGCGTTGTGCGGTAAATCGCACTGGCCTCAAGAGGCTCAGGCTCTAATTCTTCGATCTTGACTTTTCCGTTTATGCTCATGAATTTCTTCGTATGGTTGATAAAGCGTGGGTAATCGTAGTCGATCAAACCCAGGTCTCGCAAACGATAGAACAGGCACCAGTAGCTAACGTGAAATACTCGCTTCAAAATCAGCAGCGCGTGAAAGGGCGGAAGTCGATCAAGGCGTTCTTCACGCCAAACCCTCACCAACTCATTGCTCGGAACCAAAAAGTAGCCTGCAAACTTGTTGGCCTCTTTTTCGAAATCCCTGGTGGTTTCTGGATCAATGTCAGACGCTGTGAACAGAAAGGGATGCAGTACCAAGTGTCCAAGTTCATGGGCTCCGCTGAAAATAATTCGCTCAACGTTCTTATTGCTGTCCTTTAGCATCGTCAGCTTTAGATCGCCTTGGATGGCGCTAATGCCGTCGAGGCCCGGTGCGTCAAAGTTAAAAAATAGACACCGAACTCCTAAGCCCTCCAACACGCTCGCAATGTTCTCTGGCCCACAATCGTGTAATCCGCAACCTTGTCGGAGATCGTCTGCCAGCCCTTCAAGTTCTCGGTCTTTCAATGGCCCATTGGTTTCGAAGACGTAAGGCTGAAGCCTGTCGCATAGGACGGCTTCGGTGATCTCTTCGATCTCCGAATACGCTCGCAGAAATCGACGTGTGGAGACGATTATGGATGGCTCCTTCTTTAATGAGGCATGCGCACGAAAGGCGAATCGAGGTGGGTCCGTTGCCGCAACAATCCCAAGAAACTCCTCCACTCGGCATCCCAACGCGTTGGACAGCCGGACGAGGTCACTTGCGGATGGCTCTGTTTTGTCCGACTCGTAATTCGTGATCGTGTTGCGACTCACGCCGACCAGTTCTGCAAGTTGGGCGACGGTCATTTTCATCGCCCCCCGTTGCTTGCGGATCATGGCCCCAATCTCGGAACTGGGCAGCTTTTGCTTTTTGGTTGCTTGTTTTACCACCAGCCCTGCTCCTTTGTTGATTCCGGGGGACATTCAAAACAATTGGGTGTTTTGGACACGTAGTGCCCAATAGATTTGTCATTATGTCGTATTGAGCGTGGATTGACCACATTGAATGCACTGCGTATTGTGCTTTCTATCGCGAAGCGCTTGCCGAATGCCCAATATGTTCAGCAAGCCTGGCACCAGATGTCTCAACCGACATGGTCAAGCCGCAAACCGATGTAAATCGGCAGAATGCGTCGATGCTGATCGATGCAGGTGAACAACACTTACCAAAATCGCCGATCGTGCCGGCGTTGCCCGGTGGCCCAAGCCGTTCATGGCATTGCGGGCGAGCCGACGGACGGAACTGGAGCGGTCCGGCCGGCACCCCAACCACGTCCTGAACGATTGGTTTGGCCATTCGGCGGCGGTGTCGGACGCGTTCTATCTTCAGGTGACAGAAGACGGCTTCGAAGAGGCGATCGGTGGTAACGCCGGTGGTAACATCCGATCCGATCTGGGGCCATCT
>JAUMAI010000508.1:0-6016 GCA_032116775.1 Pirellula sp.
AAGGCAAATACGCACTGCATCAGCGTGCATACCGAATCGTTCCAACCAGCGTCATGGATCCGAGATTTGTGTATCACTGCATGGCATCACATTTCTACGAGTATATTCTAAAAGCATCGGTCAGCTCCTCCGTGACTTCACTTCGAAGGCCAATGTTTTTGAACTTCCCGATCCCCGTACCATCACTAGCCGAACAAGCTCGCATCGTCTCCATCCTCGACAAATTCGATTCCCTCACCAACTCGATCACCGAAGGCTTGCCAAGAGAGATTGAACTGCGGCAGAAGCAGTACGAGTACTATCGAGACCTCCTGCTGAGCTTCCCGACGCCCGGTGAGGTTGCGGTTTGACATGAGCGAGATCACCCAACACCGTGACGACCGCAAAGCTTTAGCGGCCATCAAACAACGCATTCAGGCATCGCAGGCGCGTGCGGTCTTGGCGGTGAATGCCGAACAGCTCGGCCTGTATTGGGAAAGTGGACCTCATCTCACGCTTTGGCAACCAGAGCGGGAATGGGGATCGGCTGTCGTTAAGCAAATGGCCAGCGAGACCAGCCTATATGCAATGCGACAAATTTTCGCCTTTTTCACCCCCCATTTTGAGTTTGTCCCACAAGCTGTGGGGCAATTGCCTTGGGGCATTTCTACTCAGTGACTCGCACTCAAAACCCACGCCGCAATGGTCTAGCTTGCTATGATATCATCTCCCCGCCCGGTCGAACCGACAATGATCAAGCGAGTGAACCGAGCCTTGCCAACCAGCGCTTGCACGGTCATTGTGGAAACAGATTGTGGATCTGGCTATTTGAAAGCCATGGGGAATGACGAGGGCCCTTGGATTCTCGGATCCGAGCTTATCGGTACACGCTTAGCAGATTGGCTTGGACTGTCCACGTTCGAACACTCGATAATCGAGGTGATGGAGTACAACAACATCAGATTTCACAACGGTAAGATTGCAATCCCGGGGCCGGGATTCATAACGCGATCCGAAGTGGGGGATCAATGGGATGGAACCTCGCAACAACTTGATTCGTTGAGCAACCCGGAAGATATCGGTCGTTTGATCGTTTTCGATACATGGACCCTCAACTGCGACCGCCATTCAGTTTCCGGCGACGGAGCTTCTGCCCGGACTCGACGGAATCTAGGCAATGTTTTCCTCGCAGCGGATCTGGAACCAGGAAAATTGCAACTCAAGGCCATGGACCATACCCACTGCTTTACGTGCGGGCGATCCGTCTCCCCAAAAGTCTCGGAGATCACTAAAATTCTCGACCCGAGGGTTTTTGGATGTTTTCCAGAGTTTAGGAAGAAACTGTCGCGATTGGATGTTCAAAATGCAAGCAAAGATCTTGGGGCTTTGACCAAAGGTGACCTGGACGCTGCGATAATTGGTATCCCGAAGCAATGGGACATTTCGGTCGAATCCCTAAAGGAATTGGCAAAGTTGCTGTTCGAGCGAGGCAGATACGTTGCGGATACAATAGAAGAAAAACTTTGGCCCCAAAAAGAGTTGGATTTCGCATCAGGTGACGAATCATGAATAAACAGCATCAGCCCGGCTACTTTTGCCTCATCCAGTTTTGCCCCGACCTTGGTCGACTAGAAGTCGCCAATGTCGGTGTTCTGGTTTTTTGCCCGAAACTCGGTTTCCTCCGAGCCAAGGTGGAGAGCAGCAACTCTCGGATCATTAAGTTTTTCGGCAGGGAAAATCATGATTGGAAACAGATCAACAGCTTCAAAACCGGTATCGTCAATCGCATTGAAAATGAATCGAAGACTTTTCGTTCCTTGGATGATCTAAAACGGTTCATCGACTCGCGAGCCAATCTCATTCAAATCTCAGAACCACGTCCAATGACTGTCGTCGATCCATCAAAGGATCTCGACAAGTTGTTTTCGGAGTTTCTTGGGGCGAGAGACCGAAAGGAACCAGGAAGATCGCTGAAAAAGCAGTTTTGGGAAAGTGTCCAGTCGGCCGGCATTGAGCGGAAAATCAAGACCGATATCACCGTTCATGTTCCCGTGATGAACCGTGACGTCGAAATCCCTTTTGGCTATCAAAACAGTCGATTGAACTTGATTACTCCCGTTAAGTTTAAATCCACGAATATCGAGCAATCTTTTCGCACGGCTTGCAAGTACGGTGTTGAAGGACGTTCGCTTTACGAGAATAGCCATTCGAACCTTGGCGATTTGCAGTTGGTTGTACTAGCCAAGTTTCAGAACGATGATCACAAGACGATCGAAACGGTTCGTCGCGTTTTTGACGATGGCCATGTGAAGCTCTACAAATCCACAGAGGTCGCTGAATTGCTCGATGAAATCCGTCGCACCGGAAAAGATCTTTTTAATGAGAATTGAGTCGTTCGGCAGTAAGGTTGTGAACCCTTGCGACTCTGTAAAAAAATATGACCGAATACAAACCCATAGCCGAATCCAACAACTTCATCATCCTAGAACGGTACACACCGGAATGGACGGTTGCAGAGAGCTACCAGAGCGAAAACGACCTTGAACGGGAACTGATCAACGACCTGCAAAACCAAGGGTACGAGTATCGCCCCGACTTGAACTCGCAGCAAACGTTGCTGGAGAATGTACGCAAGCAACTCCAGACGCTCAACAACGTGACCTTCTCGCAAGGAGAGTGGCTGCGCTTCGAGGAAACCTACCTCGACAAACCCAGCGAAACCATCGTCGACAAAACCCGCAAGATTCACGATGACTACATTCACGATTTCGTGTTCGACGATGGCAGGATCCAAAACATCTACCTGCTCGACAAGAAAAACCCTGCGCGCAACAAGTTGCAAGTGGTTCGTCAATTCGAGCAAACTGGTAGCCATGCCAATCGGTACGACGTGACCATCCTAGTCAACGGACTGCCCCTGGTTCAGGTGGAACTCAAGAAGCGAGGGGTAGCGATCCGTGAGGCTTTCAACCAAGTCCACCGCTACAGCAAAGAGAGTTTCAACAGCGAAAACTCCCTATTCAAGTTCCTGCAATTGTTCGTCATCTCCAACGGCACCGACACCCGCTACTTCGCCAACACTACCCAGCGAGACAAGAACAGTTTCGACTTCACGATGAACTGGGCGAAGGCGGACAACGGTCTGATCAAGGACTTGAAGGACTTCACCGCAACCTTCTTTAATAAAAACACGCTGCTGGAAGTGCTGCTCAAGTACTCCGTTTTCGACGTTAGCAACACGCTCCTGGTGATGCGTCCTTATCAGATTGCCGCTACCGAGCGCATCCTTTGGAAGATCCGAGGCGCTTTCGAGTCCAAGACTTGGAGCAAACCCGCAAGCGGAGGGTTCGTCTGGCACACCACTGGCTCGGGAAAAACGCTGACCAGTTTCAAGGCAGCTCGTCTGGCGACCGAACTGGACTTCATTGACAAAGTGTTTTTTGTCGTTGACCGAAAAGACCTCGACTTCCAGACGATGAAGGAATACCAGCGATTCTCACCCGACAGCGTCAACGGCTCGGACAGCACTGCCGGCCTGAAAGCCAACCTGGAAAAGGACGACAACAAGATCATCGTCACGACCATCCAGAAGCTCAACAACCTGATGAAGAGCGAAGGGGACTTACCGATCTACGGCAAGCACGTTGTGTTCATCTTCGACGAGTGCCACCGCAGCCAATTCGGTGAGGCGCAAAAGAACCTCAAGAAGAAATTCAAGCGGTACTACCAATTCGGGTTCACAGGGACTCCAATCTTCCCGCAAAACGCTCTGGGAGCCGAAACCACCGCCAGCGTGTTTGGTCGTGAATTGCACTCCTACGTGATCACGGACGCGATCCGAGATGAAAAGGTGCTGAAGTTCAAGGTCGACTACAACGATGTGCGCCCCCAGTTCAAGGCTATCGAGACCGAGCAAGACGAGAAGAAGCTGACCGCAGCGGAGAACCGTCAAGCGTTGTTGCATCCTGAGCGGATCCGAGAGATCTCGCAATACATCCTGACGCACTACAAGCAAAAGACCCACCGCCTGCGAGCAAGCGGCACTGGCTTCAATGCGATGTTTGCAGTCAGTAGCGTGGATGCAGCAAAGCTCTATTACGACTCACTCAAGACGCTACAAGCCGACAGCGAAAAACCGCTCAAGGTCGCCACTATCTATTCGTTTGCTGCCAATGAGGAGCAAGATGCAGTTGGCGATATTCTCGACGAAAGCTTCGACGTGTCAGCGATGAACAGCTCAGCCAAGGAGTTCTTGGATCGGGCAATCGCCGACTACAACGCCTTTTTCAAAACGAGCTTCAGTGTCGACAGCAACGGCTTCCAGAACTACTACCGAGACTTAGCCAAGCGAGTGAAATCCCGAGAGATCGATTTGCTGATCGTCGTCGGAATGTTTTTGACGGGTTTTGATGCGCCAACACTGAACACCCTTTTTGTCGACAAGAACTTGCGTTTCCACGGTTTGATCCAAGCTTACTCACGAACTAATCGGATCTACGATGCGACCAAGACCTTTGGCAACATCGTTACCTTTCGTGATTTGCAGCAAGCCACCATCGATGCCATCACGCTCTTCGGTGACAGCAACACCAAGAACGTGGTGCTGGAGAAGAGCTACAAGGAGTACATGGAGGGGTTCACTGACATCGTGTCAGGAGAGGCTCGCCGTGGCTTCAAGGAAGTGGTTGCCGAGCTCGAACAACGTTTCCCCAACCCGGCAGAAATCGTCAAGGAGAAGGACAAGAAGGAGTTCGTGAAGCTCTTCGGCGAGTACTTGCGGGTGGAGAACATCCTCCAAAACTTCGATGAGTACGCGAGCCTCAAAGCGATGCAAACGCTCGATACGAACGACCCGCAGCAGCTCGATACCTTCAAAGCGGAGCACTACCTGTCCGATGAGGAGTTCGCCGCATTGCAAGGGATTAAACTACCAGCCGACCGCAAGATCCAGGACTATCGCTCCACTTACAACGACATCCGTGATTGGCTGCGGCAGGAAAAAACGAGCACCGAAAAAGAGAAGTCCAGGATCGATTGGGCAGACGTTGTATTCGAGGTCGACTTGCTCAAGTCGCAAGAGATCAACCTTGACTACATTTTGGAGCTGATTTTCGACCACAACAAGAAGACCAAGAACAAGGCAAACTTGGTCGAGGAGGTACGTCGACTGATCCGAGCGAGCGTTGGCAATCGAGCCAAGGAAACCCTGGTGGTCGACTTTATCAACCAAGCCGATCTGGATGAGATTCCAGACAAAGCCAGCGTCATTGAGGCTTTCTTTGGGTATGCAAGAGACCAGCAGCAGAGAGAGGCAACGGCGCTGATTGCCGAGGAGAATCTCAATCAAGAAGCAGCCAAGCGGTACATCACCGCATCGCTGAAACGAGAGTACGCAAGCGAGAACGGGACGGAGCTAAACAGCATCTTGCCAAAAATGAGCCCGCTGAACCCGCAGTACCTGACCAAGAAGCAAACCGTCTTCCAGAGGATCGCCGCATTTATTGAGACGTTCAAGGGCGTTGGAGGCGAGGTTTGAGGAATCGAGGAAGACAACAGCATTAAAAAAAAGGATGCCCATTAATGGCAGCTAACCGTTATGAGGATCGCGATATTCAGAAACGCAAGGCAGCAAAGTATAATCCAAATACAACAGGCATTAGAATCAAGATTTGCTCGATCGAGCATATGCGTACATAAAACCATCCGTTCAATTTGCGCAGCTATGCCTGGCGACGTACAATCACGACGTTTTTTAATATCCAATTCATGGTCTAGCGAACCGCACGCAGAATGGGTTGCTATTTCAGACGAACGCCTTATAAAGGGCGGTATTGACGTCGTGTTGGATCAATGGTCAGTAGAAGGTAGGCACTTCCATGAGTCTTTAATCGAGAAGCGTGATATTTATTCTGTCTTTGCCGAAAACGAATCTGTGCAGGCGGTTATCTGGAATGGAACTCAACAGGGGTTGGCCCGAGAACGTGCAGATCGGATCAATCTAAGAAAATCGTTAGGCTGGACTCAAGGAGAAACCACT
>JAUMAI010000508.1:6026-6356 GCA_032116775.1 Pirellula sp.
ACCGAGATGAGAGGAACCGTTATGCGTTGGTTAAGTAGACGTGATCTCCCGCGGTATCTTCATAAAACGGCAACACGGTTGGGAATTCCACTCGCAAAATTGATGGCTTAAGGAGGCATTCGAAGATGAAGAAATCAATTCTAGAACTGCGATTAGATTATCTTTGGACGTGTCCTTTAGGGGAACGTCCAGGTGCAGCAAGGCGAAATGTTAAACTCCACTATGCACAAGAGTTTTGGAATAAAAGCCCAGATGATCGAGTTGGGATTTGGGGTTACAAGAATGCACATCGTCTTGAGCAACGTGACCCGAATTGCAACGAAGGTATAT
>JAUMAI010000509.1:0-2407 GCA_032116775.1 Pirellula sp.
AGTGCGCAACCCGCTTCTTCATCCCTATGCATTTCATCAAGTCCTCATCACGCGCGATTTGGAAAGGAGGTCGTTGATCGTTCGATACCGATTGGCCAGAACAAATCATGCTGAAGAAGATCCTGTTTTTGATGCAGGGGAGCAGGAAGTGATGGTCAATCTGGCAGCACTCAGAAATCGACCAGACTGGTGTGACCATCAGTCCTATTTCCTTGCACTTAAAGATGGTCGCTTGGGGCCGCTTTTCTCCCTTTTCGTCGCCACGCTTCCTGCTCGGCTCGCGGCTACCGAGTATGCAACGATGTCGCAGCAGAGCCTGGTCGTCGGAATCAACGTGCCTTTTGCAGACGCCACTGACGACGAGCTATTCCTGACGGTAAACATGAATCAGCGCTGCAGCGATGACGATGTTGCTGTTGCCGGTGAATTGGATCTTGAGTGGAGCCAAGCCGCTTCGAGTGGTACCCATAGAACACTTTTGCTCCCGCACCTGCGTTTGTCGGCTCCAACGACCATCGCAGCCGATGGCCAAGCATCCATTTCCATTCGGCTTGAGGACGCCTCAGAGCAGCCGATTCGGCGGCAAGCTACTGTCTATCTGGAGGCGGTCTCCGGTGTCTTGTCTTGTGTCAGGGTAACGACCAATGATGGGGTTGCAACAGTACCTGTCTTTGCCAATGGGCTAAGCCCTGGAGACAAGGTTCGCGTTAAAGCTGGCTGGAAGTATTTTCCAGGGGTAGACGACGTCACACTAGAAGTCATCTGATGCTCCAGTCGCTTTTCGCAGTACCGATTCTGGTGACTGACTTGGGGCTCACAGAGCCAGCACGTCTTGCTCTTTGCGAGCGAGCCTTAACGGCATACCGTTTCAACAACTTGAACACAAAGCCTTGGTCGCGAGCTACCCGTGAGTCACTTGCGGTTCAGGCGCCGGAGTTCCAGAGTCTTTTTGCGTCGGTAGCCCGTTTTGCCGAGATGTCATTTGGGATCCAGGTCGCATCGATAACGGGCCGTGAACTTGTTCAGTTTGATGGCGACTTTGTACCCCCACATGTTGAATCGTCTGCTTTATCAGCCATTTACTGGATTGATGCGGCAGCTACGCCTGACCATGCACAGGGAGATCACAACGGGTCGTTGGTGCTTCAAAGCCCTGTTGGCCCATTCGGAACCAAGGTGCTTCCTATGGAGGAGCGGGTTCGATTTATTGATCCAAAGCCAGATCGCTTGCTGATCTTTCCAAGCCACCTAGTCCACTTCGGGCACGTCTACCGGGCGGCAACGCCCAGCGTCGAAGTTCACTTTGAGATGGAGATCGCCTGACCGCGTATCTCTGAACCACGAACAGGAAACCATGAGTACCTTTTTGATTCACACCTTGACTCCAAGTGGGGAGTCGGGACCAACTCTTCGATATAACAACCAGACCTCGGCACTCACCGATCTCAAAACCGGAGAGCCCGTGGTGAAGTCCTTTGCAGCGATCCAGCCTGAGTGCCAGGACTTCGCAACCAGCAGGGACAACCCGGCAACCAAAGTTTCACCGCGAGTCCTGAAGATTTCGCTAGGTTTGTCTTGCAACTACGAGTGCGAATACTGCTCACAACGGTTTGTGCCTCGTGCTGGCGAAACGAATCCAGCCGAAGTTCATTCGTTCTTGAATGGTCTTGATGATTGGGTCACAGTGCCTCCTGAGCGCATCGAATTTTGGGGGGGCGAACCGTTTGTCTACATCAAGACCTTGCGTCCGCTCGCGAATGCGCTGCGCACCAAGTACCCAAGCGCTGGGTTTTCAGTGATCACCAATGGCTCGCTGCTGAACCCGGAGATCAATCACTGGCTGGACGAGATGGGTTTCAGCGTCGGTATCAGCCATGACGGCCCTGGTCAGCATGTGCGCGGTCCCGATCCGCTTGCCGACCCTGAAAAGCGCGCAGCAATTTTGGATCTATACCAGCGACTCGCTCCAAAGGGTCGGGTGAGCTTTAACGCCATGCTCAACCGCGCAAACATATCTCGAGCTGCGATTCAGCAGTTCTTTACCGAACTGACCCAAGACTCCGACGTGATGATCGCCGAAGGAGCATTTGTAGATGCCTATGACTCAGGCGGTCTGTCGCTGTCGTTGGCACCTGACGAATTTCATGCTTTTCGTCGAACGGCCTTTCATGAGATCCGGCAAGGCAAAGCGGATAGGGTCTCCGGCGCCCGGGACCGAGTTGCTTCCTTCATCAACTCGATTCGCCTTCAGCGACCCGCATCAAGCGTTGCTCAGAAGTGTGGGATGGATCGATCTGATGCTATTGCTGTCGATCTGCGTGGCAATGTGCTGACCTGCCAGAACGTAAGTGCGCAGGCTATGGCCCCCAACGCCGAGAGTCACCGTATTGGACATGTCGGTGACTTG
>JAUMAI010000510.1:0-5456 GCA_032116775.1 Pirellula sp.
TGCACTTGCCACTTCGAAGGCGACAACATGCTCAACAATAATCGCAGCAGCCGATACCGCGCACACATCGCTCCGTTCATAACTGGCGCGATGCGACTCCTTATTGTCCATCCGAATTGAATCCAAAGGCTTTCGCAGAGTACTGATAGGCTTCTTGGCTGCCCGAACAATCAACGGTTGCCCATTGGTCATTCCCGCTTCCAAACCACCTGCATTATTGGTAGGTCTTACATAACCAAGATCAGGCGTATCACGATGGGACGGATCGAAGTGAATCGGATCATGAACCTGTGATCCTTTAAGCCTTGCAGCTTCAAAGCCCATACCAATCTCGACTCCCTTGATTGCTTGCACAGCCATAACCGCTTGAGCAATCTTCCCATCCAATTTGCGATCCCACTGCGCGTGCGTACCTAGCCCGAAAGGCAAGCCCTCAACCCGGACTTCTACAACACCACCAATCGTATCGCCCTCTTCGGCAATCTTATCGATCAGTGCCGTAGCAGCAGAATCCTGCGCTGGGTCTAAGCTGTAAACCAAGCTCGTATCTCGCCTGGATCGTAGCTCTGCAATCGTTCCAGTGGTGGGTGCAATTTTCATGCAACCCAGCTCAACGACATAGCCAATGGTTTCGATACCAAACTGTCGCAATAATTGGCGAGCCAGTGCGCCCGCAGCAACTCGAACAGCCGTCTCGCGTGCGCTGGCTCTCTCCAACACACCGCGAATCGAACCAAGATATTTGATCGCCCCTGTCAAATCACCATGACCTGGTCGTGGACGCTCTAACTCTTTGAGCCGCTCCAGCTTGTAGTCACTGTTGACTACCTGCAAGGTGATTGGACTACCGAGAGTCACTCCCTGCCAAATACCGGTCAAGATATCGACGGTATCGGTTTCCAATTTTTGTCGCCCACCTCGACCATAACCACCCTGGCGCAAACGCAACTCTGCGTCAATCATGGCGGTATCAACCGCTAAGCCTGCGGGGAAGCCATCAATCATGGCCAACAATGCCTTGCCGTGCGATTCGCCAGCGGTCCAATATCTCAACATAAAACTGTTGGTTTTACCTTTATCCGATCATTCCGATTTCACAGCCATCCTGCCAGCATCAACCGAAAACCCTTTCGGCATATCTTTTTCTCGAGGATCGATCTCTCGCTTCCGCAGCCCTGCGCTCGACTATCCACTCAACGAGCTCGCTCGCCTAACGCCAGAATAGTGAACAAAAGACCATAACCTTAAGCCTGCGCAGAACATCCTCCATGGCGAGTGTAACGAACCGATCCGCTGGAGCCTAGGGCGTTTCAAGCACCGAAATAACACTCTCAATAACTACGATAATTGGGCACATTCCACGATTCGATGCTAAAACACGCCAACAGCCAAGAATGCTAGCATCCATCTTTGATCGCTCTTGCCATCTACGGATCGACGAATCTCGATTAAACTGCTCTCTAGTCGCATATCGCTGGTCGGTATGCCCTCCCTGCGTCAAGCACAGCCGCTCCAGGATTGCCCTAGTGATATTCGCTCGCCTAAAAACTTTTTGCCTGCAGAGCTGGTTTCTGCTTGCCCTAGCGGTGATCTTGATTGTAGGGCAATCGTTGGCGGACTCGCTAAGCTGGTTGACCGAATTACCCGAACTTCGGACCGCCGTAGTAGTGAGCGTTATTTTTGTCATGGCTCTTGGGGTGCCGCTTGCGGATATCGTAAAACAAGTTGCCAAGCCCATTCCGACATTGCTCGCCGCCTCGATCAACATGGTCTTTCTACCGCTAGCCGCTTACGGCGTTGGCCAAACCTTACCAACGAATCTCGCTGGAGGTTTTATCGTAGCAGCTTCGATTCCTTGCACGTTAGCCTCTGCCGCTGTTTGGACGAGACGAGCCGGCGGAGATGACTCGATCGCAATGTTGGTTATGCTGATCACCAACCTCAGCTGCTTTATTATCACTCCTCTCTGGCTGTTTTGGTTGCTTGGCCAAGCGATTGAAATCGATGCACGAAAACTCATCTTTGAGCTTTTCCTGTTGGTTCTAGTACCAAGCGTAATCGCCCAACTACTGCGTTATCGCGTTACCCAAGTGGCGAGTTTTGCCCAACGCTT
This sequence comes from Pirellula sp., assembly GCA_032116775.1. Taxonomy (GTDB): domain Bacteria; phylum Planctomycetota; class Planctomycetia; order Pirellulales; family Pirellulaceae; genus JAFLCP01. Next base: position 2,114 of record JAUMAI010000510.1, read on the forward strand.
TAAGAAAGAACTTTCAACCTTTGCGCAGTTCGGCATTCTCTTCATGGTGCTGCTCGGTGCCATTCATCTGCAGATCAGTAACAAGGCATCGACAACGTCTGCGTACATCAGTTATTGGCCTGTGCTTCAGACCACGCTTGGGGCGGTGTCATTGCACGGCCTCGCTTTGGCCGTAGGTTGGTATACATCGCAACTGATCGGATTACAGCGGAAGGAAACAATCGGCGTGGCGATATCAGGAAGTCAGAAAACGTTAATGGTTGGCTTACAGATTTGCATCGACTGTGGCGTGAGTATCTTGCCGATGGTTCTGTATCACATCAGCCAACTGCTGATTGATACCGTCCTAGCGGATTGGTGGGCCCGGAACACACCAGCCAAAACCTCCGAGTCGGTGTAGCAGCTATCAGCAAAGAGATGATGCTAATCGGCGACTGCGCACCACAACCATTTAGACCCAAGCCGCGGGCTGACGGCACTTGGGCTACTCGCTAGACCGAGGAGAAGGATCGAGCGGAAAGCACAAAAACAAACGAGCCACAGTAAACTATGGCTCAACATGTTCCGCAGTATTGGAATATCAAAATGATGTATTACTGACCGAGCAATTTAGCCAAGGTTGGCTCGAGTGTCTCGGCCCATTTGCGATAACCTTCTTCATTCGGATGCAGCAAGTCGGGCATAACTTCCTTAGGCAAATTGCCATCTTGATCCAGGAATGTGGCATTGATATCGACAAAGTAAATATCCTTATCATCGGCAAAGCCTTTGATGATTTCATTCGCACCAGAAGTTAACTTACGAAGCGGATCATCGTTATTGGCGCCGCGAGGAAAAATCGCCAGCAACACAAGCTTAGTATTGGGGAGTCGCTTGCGCAAATCCTCGGTGATGGCCTTGATGCCAGCCGCAATCTCTTGTGATGAATCTTGACGATGGCCAGCGTTATTGGTGCCGATCATGATCACAGCGACCTTGGGGGAGATTCCCTCAACGGCCCCATGATCGAGACGCCATAAAACATTCTCCGTGCGATCACCACTGAAGCCAATATTGAGTGACTTTCTTGAAGCGTAGTATTTATCCCAGGTCGCTTTGCCAGCTCCCTCCCAACCATGGGTAATTGAATCGCCAATCCATAAAAGATTGACTTCGCCCAGAGCCTCCTTCTCCTTCAGCTTTTGTTCATGTCGGGGCATCCACCACGACTTGGCCCATTCGGCAGTCTGCACTTCAGGGGTTACAGAAAGTGGTGCCTTCTTTTCATCCTCAGCCTGCAGGGTTTGAATTCCGAATGTGGAGACGAACAGACAAGACAGTGTCGAGACCCATAAATAGCGCAGCATCGCTGTGGCCCTTGCATCTTGGCAAAGAGGTGAGAAAAAGGAGGAGCAAAATGACAACGTGTAATTTGGCAGGAACCCGAGACACACGCGCTCAATGAGTCACTTGCTGAGCATTCGCAAGACCGTCTCCTTATAAGACCGACGCCTTAGCGAACCTTACCGCATAGGATCGAAGCATTGTGTCCGCCGAATCCGAAGCTATTGTTCATCGCTAAAGAGATGCGTTTGTTTTTGGGCTTAATTGGAGTGTAATCCAAATCGCAGGCTGGATCAGGATTTTCCAAATTAATTGTGGGTGGAACAATATCGTTGTGGACCGCTAACACCGTCAGCACCATTTCGATGCCACCGCTAGCTCCCAAAGCATGCCCTAAATGCCCCTTGGTACTGGAAATCGACAACTTGTAGGCATGGTCACCAAACACGCCTTTGACCGCCTGCGTCGCCTGGCGCCGTTCCGTGGGCATTGATGTAGTCGATATCGGAAGGATTCCAACCTCCATCCCTCAAGGCATTAGCCATGGCTCGGCCAGCACCGCGTCCCAACTCATCAGGCTGAGTGATATGGCCTGCATCTCCGCTGGCACCATAGCCGAGAACTTCTGCATAAATGCGAGCGCCACGACGCTTCGCATGCTCCAGTTCCTCGAAGACGAGTACTCCGGCCCCTTCGGCCATCACAAACCCATCTCGATCGCTGTCAAATGGCCGACTAGCGCGAGCTGGTTCTTCGTTACGCGTCGATAGAGCTTTCATGTTTTGGAAACCGGCCACTCCCATGGCAGTGATCGCTGCTTCAGTTCCACCGGTCACAACCACATCTGCATCGTCGTATTGAATCGTCTTGAAGGCGTCGCCCATGGCGTTGGTGGCGCTGGCACAGGCAGTTGCGACCGTGAAGTTAGGTCCCTTCATCCCATGGCAAATAGAAATATTGGCTCCGGCCGCATTGAGCATCAATTTAGGAATAGTAAAGGGGCTAACTCGATCCGGACCTTTGGTCAACAGACGTTCGACTTGGATTTCGATTTCAGAGAGTCCACCAATTCCTGAACCCAGAATAACGCCGCAACGGAAGGGATCTTCTTGCGACATATCCAAGCCAGAATCTTCAATTGCTTTTCCAGCTGCATAAGTTGCGAATTGAGTGAAGCGATCCAGACGCTTCATTTCTTTAGCATCTACATACTTACCTGGATCAAAATCGGGAATGTCGCTCCCGAATCGAACTTTGAAGTTGGAAACATCCAGGATTGTAAGTGGATGAACCCCACTGTTACCTGCGAGAATATTGTCCCACAGAACGGAGACTTCACCACCCAGTGATGTGATAACACCCAAACCGGTTACAACGACACGACGCTTCATATGACAAGCCTGTTGGTGATAACCCAGCCGACTCGTTGGCCTCCGCCTAGACGAAGCCGGAATCTTCTTAGAAAAAAAGCGGCCTATGAGGCCGCGAAAAAAACTGAACTACCAGCTGTTGCTTTTCAACCCGCTTGGTTCTTTTCAATGTAATCGACAGCTTCGCCAACTCGTTGAATTTTCTCGGCTGCATCTTCTGGAATGCTGATATCGAATTCTTCTTCCAATTCCATGATCATTTCCACGATATCCAGCGAGTCAGCTCCAAGGTCGTTCACAAAGTGTGAGTCCTTTGTGATCTTCTCTTTATCCACGCCAACCTGCTCGGCCACAATATCAATCACTCTTTCCTCGACCGATGCCATGTTCCAATACTCCTTGATGCTATTTTGATTGTTTGTTTCGCTTGTTTGGCCAGAACGTTTCCCCTCGGAATACCGTGCCCGAGTCTGAGAAGCAACTGGTAAGACCAAGAAGATAGAGGATTCTAGCAAAGACGGTCAAGCCAGGAAGCGGTCTGGCCACTTTCTAGCCGGTCATTCCGCCATCAACGGTCAAAACTTGGCCGGTTACGTAACTGGCCCCCTTACTTGCCAAGAAAAGAACCGCTGCGGCCACATCCTCGGGGA
>JAUMAI010000511.1:0-2658 GCA_032116775.1 Pirellula sp.
GCGGTCGACATTACTTACCTGAAGATCTGGAAAATCGAATTACCTTTCCCGATGTCATCTCTGCGGTGGCAGAACAAACGAATGGAATATTCCTTAAATCAGACTTCTTCCCGTTGCCCTGCGCCCACCCGAATTGCCATCAACTTTCCTTGGCGTATCGTCAAGCTGGTCAATTTATTCCACTGACTCGCTTTGTCGATGCCAAAGAAAATCTGGATCTACTAGCCAATGGTATCAGCTTCACACGAGATGAGGGTGTTAGACTCATCCAGCAATATCTTGCTCGACAAGCCTGCTGCGGCGGAGGGAACTGTGGAACGAGTAATACAGCTTCAAATACCTCGGCAACTGGAGCAATGCCCAACACCGACCGCACCTTGCCAACCCTAAACCTAGGCGAAACTCAAAGCGCTAATACACACGCCTCTACGGCTGAGCGATTTTTTGCCCAAGCACTCGAAAAACAATTAGGCGCCAAGAATTTATTTCGGATCACCATCAATAATTTTCTGGACATGTACAATTTCGATGTCCGACGCGTCATGAAATGCTGCACCCATCACATTCTTCCAAGCGGACACGTGATTCCATTCTGTGCTTATAACGTACTCTACAGAGATGGACATGTTCGCTTGCCCGAACTGGTGCGTTGATGCAGTGGTCACCGATTATTTTGCTGGTTGCTTTGTTTTCAGCGTGGTGGCTGACCCGCTCACGTCAACAGAAGCTACATCTAGCAGATGAAGATCGCGCTGCCATTAATATTGCTGCTATTTGTGGGGCTATCATCGGAGCTCGATTGCCATTCTGGCTTGAAAATGGCTTTACCTCAGGTAATTGGGTCTGGTGGGCAGATGGCAAGACCATTCTTGGCGGATTTCTGGGGGCCTACCTCACCGTTGAGATTGTTAAAGAAGCCCGCGGAGTAAAAGTTCTTACGGGCGATAGCTTCGCTGTGCCTACTGCAGTCATGCTAGCCATCGGAAGACTTGCCTGCTTTTGCTCTGGCTGCTGTTATGGCCGACCGACCACACTCCCATGGGGAATCAACTTTTCTCTACCTGGTGAAATGGACTCAACCCCGCGACATCCAACACAACTCTACGAAATACTCTTCCACACTATTGCAGCTGGCTGTCTGTTAGTCCTGGAAAGATACGATCTCTTGAAAGGCCAACGCCTAAAAGCCTACCTCTTAGCCTACGCTGTTTTTCGTTTTGTCACCGAATGGTTGCGGCCCGAACCTGTTTTTGCTGTATCCATGACAGCCTACCAGTGGGCCGCCCTCCTTCTGATGATTCCTTTGCTCATCCAGTGGCGACTGCATGCCCGACGTCTAAAGCAACAGCCTACTCTAGCTTTAGAAGAATCATTGCCACCTAACAACACCTAACTATCTCGCCTCCATTTTTGAGCGACTATAGCTATGAAAATTCCAGTACTACGCAACATCACTGAATACGCTTTGATTATCGCTTGGTGGTTAGCATCGTTGGCATTGATACATACCTATCGAGAATCAGGCTACCTATGGGCCTGGATGGTAATTCTCGTCTGTTGGTTTAAAACATTTTTCTTCGGACAGGAAAATCTGTCTCAGCTTTACGAGGCTGCACGCAGCAATCTGAGCCACCATCGTTTCCTGGTCGTTATGGGCATTAACATGACACAAATGATTATCTCATTTGCATTCGATTTCCATTTACTCTATGTGCTCACTCCGGAATCCTTTGCGGGAGTAGCCCCCGACATCAGCAGCAGCGAAGCACTCTTCGACTTCTTCTATCTGAGTACATTGAATTTTTCTTTTTTCGGCTATAGCGATATCCTGCCACAAACCATACCAGCCAAAATCGTGAATCTCACCGAAATCATCCTCGCCTTTATCACAGTCATATTCTTGCTCTCTGATTTCGTGAGCCTAAAAGACTCCCTGCGAAGCAACGAATCGAGCCAATGAGCGAAGATAGGCTCGGGGATCTGGATATTACCTATGCTAGTTGGTTCGAATAATTACCAAATGCTGAGAACAACTTCTTTCCATCTCCATAAACGACAAGAGGCATCTCTACTTAAAAAGATGCCTCCTCAATTCAATTGGCTACTAGATGTAGTTACTTTTTTACTCAGGTCGGTAGGCAGGGCCTTGGAGGTCATCACCCCAGCTTTGCAAGGTGAGATATCCGATCTTACGCTCTAATGCGAGGGCTCTGGCATCTTGTGACCAGTAGCTTGGCAAGTTCTCAGTCACCATCGTTAAGCCATCAACGTGTCCATCCATAAAACAGACATTAGCGATGCCACCGGTATGTCGGAAATGTGTTCCCGGTGCGGTGTATAGTTCGTAGTCCTGTGGACCCTGGATATAAAAATTCTCAGTTGCCCGAAGAACTGGATCGCCTGACCACGGAAGTTGAATTCGACCTGCGTCGGAGAACATTACAGTGCGTGATGTTCCATGATTGGCAAAGTACGCCAAGTTGCGGCATTGTACGCGAGGAGCATACGATGGAGGTGGATATAAGGTTGCGCCCAAATTCATGTTATATCCGTATCCACCCGTCTCGCCGCCGTAGAGCAAAAAAAGCTGTGTCATATCAGGACAGCGGACTACCGATCCATTGCGCTCGTAGAAAGGAGCCAAGATACCTTCTTCCT
>JAUMAI010000512.1:0-5702 GCA_032116775.1 Pirellula sp.
ATTTATGTCGAGCGGCGAGGTAAACTCGAAAAATCGGAAGTCGAGTTTCGCGACAACTCTCACTTAATGCAAATCATCGATCGTATCGTTTCACGAGTGGGTCGACGCGTGGACGAAACATGCCCCATGGTTGACGCCCGCTTAGAAGACGGATCACGCGTCAACGCGATTATTCCACCCTTAGCACTCGACGGTGCAGCTGTCTCCATTCGTCGCTTCGGCTCTAAACCGCTCCACTTAGAAGACTTGCTCAACTACAAAGCCTTCACACCAGAAATGGTGATGCTGCTCGAGGGCTGCATTAAGGCACGCTTGAATATGGTTATCTGCGGAGGTACCGGTTCAGGTAAAACCACCTTATTAAATACTCTCAGTGCCTTCATTCCGAACGATCAGCGCATCATCACAATCGAAGACGCCGCGGAATTACAGTTGCAACAGGATCACGTTGTTCGGCTAGAGACTCGTCCACCCAACATTGAAGGATCTGGCGCCGTTACGGCAACCGACTTAGTTAAGAACGCGTTGCGTATGCGTCCAGAAAGAATCATCATCGGCGAATGTCGCGGTGGTGAAACGCTTGACATGCTTCAAGCGATGAACACAGGTCACGATGGCTCGCTAACAACCATTCATGCTAACACGCCACGCGACGGAGTTGCCCGTCTAGAGACCATGGTGATGATGGCTGGTTTTGAACTTCCTATCAAAGCCATTAGGACCCAAGTCGCTAGTGCTGTTCAGGTCATTATCCAGGCCAACCGTTTGCAAGGTGGCCCACGCCGAGTGACACATATTACCGAGATCGTCGGCATGGAACAGGACACAGTGGTCATGCAAGATATCTTCCGGTTTGTACAGGATGGTATCGATAGCGAAGGCAAAGCTTACGGTCATTTCGAAGCAACCGGTGTTCGGCCTTCTTTCATGCCCAGATTAGAAGCGGCTGGCATCCGCTTACCGGCTTCCGCATTCCGCCAACGCGTCATTATGCAAGCTTAGCAAGGGAGCAGGCCCTGTCCTTCGGGACAGAACCTTAGGGTCAGAACCATGATAACTTGGATTGTTTTATTCGCTGTTGGTATCTGCATTGCCGCGTTAGTCGGTGGTCTCGCATTAATGCTGCAGCGGCCACCTAGCTCAAACGCGGAAGATCGTCTTTCGGCAATGTCGAAGTTACAAAAACTTCGCAACAGCAAAGAAGAAACACCATTAGATCTTCTATCTAGTGCTCTGGAAGAGTCGACTAGCTGGGCAGATCATTACGCAACGAAGTTCGGTGATCTCCAAGGACTATTGGAACAATCTGGAATACCGCTCTCCGCGGGTAAATTTTTCTTGCTCAGCATAGCCTGTGGTATTGCGGGCACTGCGATTGCAACGATGTCATCACTCACCCGCGTTTACGCGCCGCTGATGTTCCCAATTGCTGCAGTCATCCCATATCTATACATGCTCTATGTCCGCTCTAAACGACTAACGCAGTTCAGTGCTCAACTCCCCGAAGCGATGGACTTACTTGGTCGCTCCCTGCGTAGCGGCTACAGCCTCGGAGCTGGTATAGGCCTAGTCGCTGAAGAAATGCCAGCGCCGCTAGGGCCAGAATTCGCCAGAGCTTTCGACGAACAGAATTTCGGTGTACCTCTGGAAGAAACGTTGGAAACGATGACCAAACGTATTCCCAACGTCGACCTGCGATTCTTTGCCACCGCGGTCACTTTGCAACGCCAGACCGGTGGTGACTTGGCTGAAATTCTCGACAAATTGGGACGACTGATACGAGAAAGATTCAAATTGGCAGGCCAAGTTCAGGCTTTAACAGGTGAAGGCCGACTATCCGGTATCGTGCTTTTAGGCCTAGCACCTGGACTATTCTGCGTCATGTATTTCCTAAATCCCGAATACACCATGGTACTTATCAACGATCCCACCGGACGCCAACTGATGGCGGGCGCACTTTTCCTACAGTTTGTAGGCGCTTTGTGGATCAAGAAAATCATTAACGTCCAAGTCTGAGAGCGATCGGTATGAACACAGCCCAACTCATCATCGCAGCAACCGCTTTTATCGGTGTTGCGTCGCTGACATGGTGGATCAGTCAGTTGCTCAACGGTAGCGGTAAGAACTACGATCACCGTCTAAAATTCCTGCAGGCTGCGACCCAGAAAGCGAATAGTCAAAAAGATAACGCTGGTAAAAGTCGCAAAGACGAGTTAGCCCGCCTCTTGGAAGACCACTCCGCCCAGTTATCTCAAGCACTACAGCCCAAGAGCGAAAAAGAAATAGGGGCACTCAAACAAAGACTTTGTGAGGCAGGTTACCGCAAAGAAAATGCCGTAGCTATGTTTTTGTCCATTCGCTTTCTCGTGATGATTGGAGTCTTCATCATTGGAGGTGGACTCAGTTTGCTTTATGCTGGTTTCTCTGAGTCAGCAATTCTACCAGCGATTGTATCGGCGGGCCTCGGCCTGATGATACCCAGTTTCGCTCTCGACTATCTGGTCAAGCAACGAAAGTTGATGGTTTTCCGAGGACTTCCTGACGCTCTTGACTTGATGATTGTCTGCGTCGAATCAGGCCTTGGTTTGGATCAGGCGATGCGGAAGGTTGCTGAGGAGATGAAGAAAAGCTATCGAGAGATCGCCGAGGAATTCGGCTTATGCAATCTGCACCTTCAAATGGGACGTAGTCGTTACCAGGTTCTTCAGGAACTCGGTAGCCGTACCGGTGTTGATGAACTCCGATCGCTAGGTTCCACTTTGATCCAGGCAGATAAATTCGGAACAAGCATTGCCCAGGCACTGAGAATTCAGAGCGATGCAATGCGTACCAAACGCCAACAAATCGCAGAAGAAAAAGCTGCTAAAACCGCTGTAAAATTGATCTTCCCCCTAGTTCTGTTCATCTTCCCTGGCATCTTCGTCGTGCTCGTTGGCCCCGCTGGTATCCAAATGGCTCGTGAGATGTTACCGATGATGGGTGGTAATTAAGACCTCGCTCAAAGGTAGCGTTGAACCTTCGGAAATCGCAGACGAAACGCTACCTAACTGCGAGACTTAATACTCTCAATCAAATTCAAACAGCGGGTGCAATATTTCAATCGAGGCGAGAAGCAAAAGGACGGAATAAGAAATCCGTCGAGCCATTTCGTCGGGAACTAAACGCGCAAGTCTTAAACCGACTACCGTCCCGGTCAATATTAATGGCAACGCAATCAGCGTCCTCAAGCCAGCTTCTGGTACGGTTTCTCGAAAACTATTCCACAGCATCAACCATTGTGGGCCAAAGCTTGTTAGATAGACGGTAAAAATAAATCCGCGAATCTTGTTGGCGTTCCACGGCTTTGCGTAGCACCAGAGAACCATCGGCGCCCCGCTCATACCACACACACCTTGCAAAAATCCGCTCAGCGAAAATGTACCAATCATCGATGCCGTTGAGCCTTCGCTCTTGGTACTGCGCCGATTGAAAATCTGAATCAGTGTTGCCGCAAGAATAACGATACCAACCACCTGTCGAAGCAGGGGCTTCGCACTCTCTTGCATCCACCCCATTACGAAGATTCCTAGCGGTAAGAAGAGCACGCGAATCAGTGCGGGTACTATCCATTCCTGCCAGCGGATCTCTTTTCTCAATTGCCAAACAGCCAAAACGTTCTGAGGGAACATGGCCGTTATGACAATGACTTGAGCCTCCGGCATCTCAAACCCGCAGAGCATCAGTAGCGGAATGCCAAACATGGCGGCTGCGAATCCGATCATGGCTTGCAATGCGCCGCAGAAAGCCAAGATAACTCCAACCAGTAACGTCGTAATCCACCATGTGGTGTCCGGTTGGAACATAAAAATCCCGAAGCTTTTCCCAAGTGTCCTTCAAACCGCATTTTTCCCGCAAAAATGTCAGCGTTACAATCGGGAAAAAACAGCTAATCGATTCAATCTGCAATCGGAATAGCATACACTTATAGATCGGTATGCGTGTGAGATCTGCAGCACCTTCGGCTAAGTAAAACGTTGTATAACTTAGAATTAGGATTTCGGAATAGTCAATCTCGTCATTCGCCTTTCGAGACGCCACCTTGCAAGAATTTACGGTCGTTTGCACAACCTGTCAAAGTCGTATCAAGGTTCGAAATCCGAATTTAATCGGTCAGATCGTGCCATGCCCAAAATGCAGCAGCATGGTGCTGATAGAAAACAATAATCGTGTAGTAGTTTCTCCCACAGGCACCTCAGCCAATTCCCAAACGGAAACGAAAGTTGGACTTGGTCCACTTTCCGATCCGACTACTGCTGCGGACGACAATCTGAGCGTTCAAGGTCGTCGGCGATTCAAATCGGAATCCCCGGCTTCGGAACTTGAGAAAGTCACGGTTGCCAATGACGCCAAGCCTCTCAGTAAAGCCACCCCCTCAAACAGTTTGGACCCGAGTTCAATTGATGAGAGTAGCGTCTCGATCGATTTAAATCGAGTCGATTGGTCGACCACTCGCAGCCGTGGACGCCGTCAGATACTGCTCGTCTTCTTCCTCTCCCTATCAAGTTGCTTAATCGCAGCCATTATATTTATTTTGTTCATTCGCTCCTGGGGACCAGCGAGCGAAATTGCGCAAAATGGAGACACGCAAGCGAGTCCTGTCGCACCTACTCTACCCGCAGAAACCGATAACAGCTCATCTACTCCGAGCGCAGAGGAGAAAGATGCGAGCGATAGCAGCCAAGCATCCAAAGTTGCGAATCCAGATTCTACTCCGCAGCAAACTTCGACAGTCGCGGAAGAGCCAGGCAGCGAAGTTCCACCGCCTTCCCCACCCGCGGAAAACGATTCCACCAATTCCGCAGAACCAACTCCTGAGGACATGGCAACCGCAACGCCTCCTGTTGAGCCGGAAATGCCCGAAAATGCAGCGAAAGAGCCACTAACCTCAGAGCCTAGCCCAGCACCTAACCCAAGCGAAAACAAAGTAGACTCTCCTCCAGGCAATATCGCTGACTCGATGCCCGCAACCGAAAAAGGTGGCAATACGTCTACACAGGTTAACGCGCCCCAGCTACCAGACTCTCTTTTGAAACTGGCTACGGTTTTCGATCCCTCGCTAGAAACTCGACTAGGTGAAACTCCTGGTTCACAAATCAAGCCAGGCAACAGCCCTCCCGATATCGCCGCACTTCCCGTAACGACCAACACAAAACTTCACCCGCCAGCTGCAGAGCCAATTGATTACGCCAAAAAAATCAGCGAAGAAATTGCTGGAATCGATATCAAAGATAGACCGTTGGCCGACGTTTTAGAAATTTGGTCTCAACTATCCGGCGTTGGAATCGATGTGCAGTGGAGCGAGTTGGCGGCTGCCAATGTTCGCCCACAGGACTTGGTCTCTTATCGAAGCGGTCGCACATCTTACGGAGATATGCTCAAAGGTATTGTTGAGCCATTGGGCCTTCAGCTAGTCGAGAGCGACACCTCTTTCATCCGTTTGACTCCTTCAGAATTACGCATCAACGAAATACTCCCCAAAGATTGGTCCGTGAAAGATCTGATTACAGAACTTTGTTCGGAAGAAAAACTATCCAACTTATTACTCGATTTGGTACCAACATCCAAAGGCTCGTGGAGTATCTCCAACGGCGAGATTAAATGGGCAGAGGGAGAGCGACAAACTTTTCAGAAATTCGCGATATTGCAAGTTGTTGAGCACCTCA
>JAUMAI010000513.1:0-3741 GCA_032116775.1 Pirellula sp.
TTCTGCGACAGATCTTCTTTGGATTTGATCAATCCCGAGATCAAGGCTTGCTTACTTGCATTCCACTTACTGAGAGTCACGATTCGTGCAGTGAGGTCCATTGGAGTTTCGGCACCGAGCACGATGGCCAATTCAGACATTGGCCCCTGGCGATAGACAGATCGAATGAGTTTAGAAACTTCGATTTTTTGATTACCAAGTTCGGTCTGAGTTTCAGATAAGTTCATTTCGGCAATATCAGCTTTGGTCGAAACGATCTTTAATTCAGTTGAAGCTTTTTTGTCTGCCGCCTGCGCAATAGCCAAATTTGTTTTGGCTTTCTTTAATGACGCTTCGGCAGCTGGCAAGTTCGCAGCTGCTTGGCGATAATCCTTCATCGCCTTCTTCACGGTCGCGTTGGCGTTGTCTAAATCTTCGCCAGCCTGCTCAATTTGATTGTTGATATTTCCCGAACCTGCAAATGGCGATAGCGCAAAAGTAGGAGCTGCAATTGCTGCGAGCAATGCCAACACCACTGAGAGGGACGTGAAATTCTTTTTCATTTTCATTACACCTTGAGGTACTTGCGTAGCGTGAGCAATGCAGATGCAATGGCAAGTCCAACGCCAACAGCGATCAGGGTTGGAATCAATGAGATAACCGCATCCCACCCAATGAATGTTGTGAAGGTGAAAGTTGAAGCAAGTGTGTTATCGATTAAGTAATACTTTCCGGCTGCCAAAAGCCCCAGCGCAACAAGCGTTCCAATTAACGCCGCGACTGCAGCTTCAAGCAGGAACGGAAGTTGGATTGATGAGTTGCTAGCACCGACCAAACGCATGATCGAGGTTTCGCGTCGACGGCTGAACGCTGCCACACGCATTGTGTTGGAGATCAAAAGTCCAGTAACGAGCAACATCACGCCAGCTACTGCAAGTGCAATGTTTTGAAGTCCCGATAGAGCTTTGAAGAGTCGATCGAGTGACTGTCGCTGGTCACGAACTTCTTCGATTCCTTGACGGCCCATGAAAGCTGCTGCCACGACTGCAAACTGGGTCGGATCCGAAAGTTTGACTCGGAATGACTCAGGCATTTGATCTTCGGTTGCGTTTTCGGCAAGCGGTGAATCTTTGAACTGTTCTTTGAATCGCTGCAAAGCTTCGGCTTGAGATTCAAAATAAACCTTTTGAACTAAAGGTTTGAAATCAAGTAAATCTTGTTTGATTTGTTCTTTTTCTGCTTCCGAAACTGCACCCGAAGCACAGGAAGGAACATCGCTGATGTCGCCACAAAGGAAGATGGAAACTTCGACACGGTCGTACCAGAAATCCTTCATCTCCTGCACCTGGGCGCGAACTAGAAGACTTGAACCAAAGAGTGTGAGTGAAACGGCAACTGTGATGACAACGGCAAGAGTTAATGTGACGTTGCGACGAAGTCCAGTTGTGACTTCAGAAAGCACGAATCCAGCACGCATGTCAGGCTCCTGATCCGTAGACGCCGCGAGCTTGGTCGCGAACAACTCGGCCATCTTCGATTTCGATGACACGTTTGCGCATCTGGTCAACGATTGCCACATCGTGTGTTGCCATCACCACAGTGGTACCGATGCGGTTAATTCTGTCGAGTAATTTCATGATTCCGATCGAAGTTTCGGGGTCGAGGTTTCCGGTTGGTTCGTCGGCGATCAAAACCTGTGGGCGATTGACGATTGCTCGGGCAATTGCCACACGTTGCTGTTCACCACCAGAGATTTCGTTTGGATAGGAATCTTCTTTACCTTCAAGTCCCACTAATTCAAGGACGTTGGGGATAACCCGTTTGATTTCATCCGCGGGGCGGCCAATTACCTCGAGGGCAAATGCGACGTTACCCGCCACAGTGCGGTTTGGTAGAAGTCGGAAGTCTTGGAATACACAACCCAATTGGCGGCGCAGTACTGGAACTTTCCAGCCAGCCAATTTGGTTAAATCTTTGCCAGCAACCCAAATCGTGCCCGAAGTTGGGCGTTCTTCGCGTAATAAAAGCCGAAGGAAGGTCGATTTACCCGATCCTGATGCGCCTACCAAGAAGACGAACTCCCCTTTTTCGATGTCGACAGTGACATCCCGCAAAGCGGGACGGCTCGCACCTTTGTGGAGTTTGGTTACATTCTCAAAACGAATCACGCTTCAGCACCTTGGGGAATAGGGTGTTTGGACAACCGACAGTCTAGGTTGAAAGACGGCAGATAGCCGCAATGAACACAGTACAAAATCACCCTAAAACGGACAATTACGTCAGGATTGAGTGTTCTTCCGCCAGCGAATACCAGCTTCGACAAATTCATCAATTTCGCCATCGAGGACAGCGGCCGTGTTTCCGGTCTCAACTTCTGTTCGAGCGTCCTTGACCATTTGGTAGGGGGCTAGCACGTAATTTCGCATTTGAGTCCCCCACGATCCAGCCGAGTCACCCTTAAGAGCGTTGATTTTGGCTTGCTCTTCTTGGCGGGTCTTGGCTAGCAATTTTGCCTGCAAGACCACCATAGCTGTGGCCTTGTTCTGGATCTGGGAACGTTCGTTTTGGCAGGAGACCACAATTCCCGACGGAATGTGCGTCAGGCGAACAGCTGAGTCAGTGGTGTTAACTCCCTGACCACCTGGGCCGGATGAGCGATAAACATCTACCCGGATTTCATCATCGGGGATCTCGATCGTGTCAGTTTGCTCAACAACTGGAATAACTTCGACACCAGCAAAAGAAGTTTGACGTCGACCTTGGTTGTCGAATGGGGAGATACGAACGAGTCGATGGGTTCCCTGCTCGACTGACAAAGTGCCGTAGGCATAAGGAGCATGCACCGCGAAAGTTGCAGATTTAATGCCTGCTTCTTCGGCATAAGAAGTTTCGTAAACCTCAGTTGGCCAGCCGTGTCGCTCGCAATAGCGAAGATACATACGTAACAACATTTCGGCCCAGTCAGCCGCGTCTACCCCGCCTGCTTCGGATCGAATAGTGACCAACGCTTCGCGGATGTCATATTCCCCGCTGAGGAGTGTGCGTACTTCGATTTCGCTAACAACATGGGATAGCGAATCAAGTTCTTTGGAGACCTCGGCATAGGAATCAGCATCATGTTCGGCCTCGGCAAGTTCTAACAACACTGTGACATCGTCGAGTCGACTGCGAAGTACTTTGAGTTTGCTGAGTTCTGCCTGCAAAAATGAAAGTCGTGATGTTACGGCTTGAGCATTCGCCTGATCATCCCAAAGGTCGGCCGCAGATGCCTTTTGCTCTAGTTCCTCAATTTCTGAGCCCAGCTTTTCGATATTCATAACTGCTTCGACGTTGCGCAAAGTAGAGGACAACTGAGCAATCTGCTCGCGGGGTTCAATGGCCATAACGTGGGTAAGGATAGACGACCTACAGGTCAGCCGCCCGCAGCCTGATCCACGCCTACAGATGCCGTCGCAGTTAATGTCTGAGTTCCGCCACCAAGCCACCGCCATAAAGGAAACCAAGTTCTCGAAGTGCCCAAGGTGAGCGACATTCCAGAAATTGAAAACGACACAATGCGCACTGCTGGGTCGCGATTTGTCAGCCAATCAGCTGCAGCCGTTCGGGCTGAGGCAGAACTAACAGCGATGTCGTCATATCTGCCTGATGTCGCATAGGTCGTGACATAAAGCTGGTTTGCAGCAGACATCGCCGCGGCATCCGTGAGGTGTTGAAGTTCACGTTGACTTTGGGAATAGCTCACTATCGAGATCGTTGTCATGA
>JAUMAI010000514.1:0-4392 GCA_032116775.1 Pirellula sp.
CAAACTTATCGGCAGCGCGCTGTACCTGATGCTGCTGCTTAGCAAGTAATTGATCTTGGTCTTTCAATTCCTTCCGCTGCGCCAAATAATGCTTCTGCTCGCCGATCTGCAGCTGCAATTGTTGTATTAATTCCAATGGATCAAGCTTGGCAAGTGAATCTACTTTACTGGTATCGAGAGCTTCGCGGATAACCACAGCGGGTCGGTCATCCCCGTCGCGACGTGGGCGGTCCTCTCTCCGCGGATTGCCATCTCGGTTGGGCTTGTTCGCTCCATCCCGAGCCTGAGTGCTTTCCAGCCTCGAGGAATCCTTGACGACCTTATCTTGGGCTTCGCGTTTGCTTGATGCGGAAACTTGCTTCACTAGACCATCAAGGCGCTGAATGATACCGATCAGTTCCAATTCGCGTTGCTGCAACTCGTCTTCCTGAGCTTTGAGACGATTGCGTCCCTGCATCAGAAGTTCATAACCTTCCGACATGATACGGAGAGTCTTGGGAGAAACACCTTCAGCTAAGCCAAGAGCTTTGAGAGTTTTCTGCCAATCGGACCGAGCTGACCTCAGTGTGCGAACAGCTTCAGCACCTTGCTTTCGGGTTTGCTGGCGACGCTGCCTAACTGCCAAGTAGTTATGGTGCAAGGGAAGCAGGCTTTCCAGTTCGGCCAGTTCATCTTCGGCTCTTTGTAGTCGCAGTTCAATCGCGTCGCTTTGTATTGGCAATTGCTTCTCGAAGTCATCGCGTTCCAATTCCGCTTTACGTATCTGCTTAAGAACAGCCTCTAGTTGATCTTCGCAGTCATCTAGATCGTTCACCGTATTGCGATCGGAGAGCTGTCGCCACATATACCAAAAGAACAACAACAAAACGCCCGACAGCACCCAGAGCGTGCCGGTTGACTGGTCCTTTTCAAAAAAACCAGTGCCAAACCATTTACAAATACCACTAACGATGAGAAATCCACCGCCGATAAATGGTAAGGAAAGCAAAAATGCTTTCTCCATCGGCAATGCTTCTTCCGTACCCAGGTCGATCGCTTCATCTTCTAATTCTTGCTTGGTGCGAAGCAAGCGTTCCAGGCGATCTTGTAACTGCAATCTTTTACGGAGGTTTGCGATCAACTCTGCCTGAGCAGCCATAGCTTCGTGCAAATCGCTTTTTCCTCGCTCGCTCAACACAGCCTGCAGTTGTGTTTCAAATTCCTTCGCTTCTTTAGTATCATGGGAATCTTGCGACTTAATACGTCGTAGCCGAGCTAGTTGCTGCCGAACTTCGCGGGCTGGCCCCGCCAATTTAGCGATGGTCTCTTTATTCAAGTCTGGCATATTTGCCAAACGACGATCCGTCAGCAAAGCCTCAACATCGTTTTCGTTGAGCCCTAACCGCTTAGCGTCTTCAGCCAATTGTTCGCGTGATACCGCGACTTGTTGTCGCAAACGCTGCACTTGCTTCTGCAATGACGCAATCCAAGGCGACTGCTCACTCGCTGCGTCAATGCGAGAGGATAGCTCCAGAATTGAGCGGCGAATCGGCAGCGCTATCGCTTTACGACGCAATTCTTGACGTTGGTTGCGAATATCATCCAAACGCTCTTTACGTTGCTGAAGCTCAGCGGCAATGCCCTTAAGTTTTTCGGCCGATTCGAATTGCAAATCGGTTCTAGCGTTAAGCTGTTTCAATTGCCGCTGCAATTCAGCGCGTTGATGCCAAGGCGACTTAACCTGCATGGCTGTTTCAATGGTACGTCCTTCTTGCTCCCATTGAGACACACGTTCCTGCAGCTCGCTGATTTCGATTGCCTGACTTCGGCGCTGCGCAGCCAGCTCGGTCCACCTTCGACCACGAGCCGAATGCTCCTCAATTTCATCCTTAAGCTTCTCTCGCTTGAGCATCAATTGAGGAATCTGGCCAGCTTCGGAACTATTCACCAGACTAGTTCTGGCGGTTTTCAGTTGCCGAATAACATCCACCAAGGAGACGCGATCCAATCCGCTGGAGAGTTTGTAAAGCTCGTCGGCAGCAGCTGTATCATCTAAGGTGCTGAGCTCCTGCAATTCACGAAGACCGATCGCGAAAACATTGGTAAAGATGGATTCATCCACCTGTCCCAGTAGCATAGATAAACGGTGTTGACCTTGTGAAAGACCATCAGCACCGGTAACGGTTAAAGTTCCGGCAACACCACCTTCGTTCATGTTGGCACGACGAGCAATTTCGTAACCACCACCTGGGCCGGTGACTCGCATGGCACCGCCAGGACGGCCACCGTGCAGTGGTGGCAAATATCGCTGCCTGCGTTCTGCGGTAAAACCATAAAACATGGTGCGAAAGAACTGCATCAACGTCGTCTTACCAGCTTCGTTCGGCCCATAGAAGACTGTCATCGCTTCTGGCATAGTATCGACATGAAGCCCCGACCACACGCCGAACCCGTCGATTTGAACGTCTTTGATTTTCACGGTTTGCTTCTCCTGTCAACCGTTAGTTGCCGACGCCATTGAATCGTCGAGTTGCTGCCAACAGGTCAACCTGATGACCTCTTAGCAAATCGACACCTAACAGCGTTGCTCGCTCGACCATGGCTGCCTGAGTGTTGACATCTATAGCTGTTAAGCTTGACTGCCAAACCGGTGTCCCTGGCGTTTCGGACTCAACCATGGCTTTGCAATTCACTTCGCGTCCTTGGCTCTTACGATGATTTTGGGATGTCCGCAAAAAGTCGCCCAAAATCGTATCTTCATCAAACCACTTTTGAGGCAAGTTTTTCGGTGGCAGCAATTCGATATCGGTCGTCCAAACCACTGGCTGTCCATGCCCGAACTCTCGTCGCAACCAAGCCAATGTCTCTTCGACAGCTCCAGGTCCTACGACTGTCGCTTGCTCGATATCCAATTGAATTCGCCACTGTACCAACAGGCTGCGTCCAGGTGATTCAGCCTGTAATTTGGCAATGCGTTTACCCAGCAATTGCCTTAAGTCGCGACCGAATGCTCCATCAGCAGCATCCAAATGAAGTCGACTGTAGCGATACACATCTGTCTCAATTGATTGCACCTGAACATTGCGATCAACATCCACATCGACCAAATAAAAACCGTGTGGTCCTGTTTCATCTAAAGAACGTGCCTGTGGAGAACCACTGTAACGAATCTGTGGTGAGTCAGCTTGAACTACCGTCGGTTGATGGTTTCCACCCAATGCCCAGTAGTCAACGCGAATCGTGCTTAAAGTCTCTGCATCCGCTTTGCCATAACCAACTGCAATAGCAAACTGATCCTCCATTTCATGCGCATATTCCGCAGCGTAAATGGATTCCCGACCATCGAAGCTTCTTCCTAAGATTTTTACCAGCGACTGACCTGCTCGACGAAAGGTGAACTGCTCTACCTGACGCTTCGAAAACCAGTGGACGTTTTCGGGCAAAGGAACTCCATCTGGCCAACGATCTGGCTCATCTGCCACACCGCCACACCAATAAACCTGGATTCCACGTGAATTGAGCGATTCAAAATGCTCCAGCAACCAAGCGATACCCACAGCCCCTGTGGAGACGGGATTGATGATATCGCCAGCGAGAATTACAAAGTCGACATTCTCGATAAGAGCTGTTTCAAAAATGGCATCTGCAGCTTCCCATGGAGCTGATACCAAAGTGGACGATAGGTGGTCGGGAAGATCATACAAATCTCCCATCGGCCTTTCGACATGAAAGTCACTGGCGTGAATAAAACGAAATGATTCCTTCGCCATTACCGTTTCCTCCCTGAAACTCGGCCTCTGCGACGCCCGCAAAAAGCGTGACCTGGACAAGATAGCCCAAGTTGGTATTCAGCGACAAGCTGGATATTCTGCTCGTTTTCGATTTTGCCGCTGACTTTCTCAGTTCTTGATCAACTTCTCGCAAAAATTAAATTGCTAGCAAAAAGCCGACGGTCTGATTGTTGGCAAAATATCCTCCACGCTCTCCAACACAGCAAACTCAGACACTACCTTCGGATCAGATGGGTAATGCCTTAGTAACTTACCGGAAACAAGAAGGACCCTGTAGGTAAAGGGCCTAGCTTGCGATGCAAGCGATATCGCGTAACCCATCGAAACTTTGCTAGCAGCTAGCGCAACTACTCGATCTTGTTTTACCGAAAACGATGCCAGCAGAAGTTAGGCCAGCAGAAGTTAGGTCAGCGGTATATCGAGACCGTCGTATGCCATTTCTACTCCGGCAGGAAGAATCGCATTGGTCTGGTAATAATCGAGCTCATGCGACACATGCGTTAAGTAGGTCCGCTTAGGCTTAAGACGCTCCACGACCGCTAAAGCCTCATCCATACAAAAATGTGTTGGGTGGGGAGTAACACGTAAACAATCGAGAACCAGCGTATCAAGTCCCTCTAGT
>JAUMAI010000515.1:0-5107 GCA_032116775.1 Pirellula sp.
AAGGTGACGGACCGCTGGACTCTGACACCCAGGAAATAATCCCCACTAAACGTATCATCGAAATTCGAAGAAAATCAGCCACTGCAATCGGAGATAAGGTTAGTTATCGACTTAAGTTTTTGGATGGTCGTTGGTACGACCTACAAACGTTAAGTTTAGAGAATGGGGATGATAATAATGTCATAACGGAGGGGCTTGCTTGGCATCTCCACCGCTTAGCTTCGACCGGCACATATCAACCTGGGCTCGCCGCCTGGACAACCCTTACGCTGCACTTAAGTCGACAAGAACCTGTTCTCGATGAGTTTGGTAATCCCGTTCTTGATGACTTAGGAAATCCGGTCTATCAAAATGTTACCGACGTTAAACCTCAAGGCGTATATCTCAATGTGGAGTTCGTGGATAAGTGGTTCCTGAGTCATCGAGGTTTATGGAACCCTGGTTCGACTTGGCTCTACAAACAAGATGATATTGGATTACCGGAAATCAAAGAGTTTCCAACATCTTCGGTCACCGACAGCCCCACTTATCTCTACTTAGACTATTCACCCTTTCGCGCAACACGACTCAGCGGAAAACGAGTCCTGAATCCAACTCCCGGAGACTCCGAACTCGAAAGACAACTCAACAGCAAAATTAATATGGACTCGTTCTTGCGATTGGGAGCCGTCAATGCTTTCACGGATAATCCCGACGAACTCTTCAACAAAGGTAAGAACTTTTTCTGGGTCGATTACTCGGCTGGCCACAGAGAGTACTTTCCATGGGATTTGGATGCGGCCATTCGTAGTACGAACGCAGGCATTTACGGATCGCTAAGCGTGACGAACAACAAAAGGGGATCTACAACTACGGTAAACCAACACCCCTATCAAAGCGTGATACTCAATCACCCTAAGTTTAGAAATCAATACAATGCGATTTTGACAAATCTTCTTAACGGTCCAATGCAACCCGCGTATGTGCAGACGGATTTGATGCTCTTCGAAGCACTACTGACCGAAGCATTGCTAGAAGACCCCAACAACAAAATTGGCAATTCACCTGAAGCAATTTCCAGTTATTTCGCCTATCTCCGAAATTGGATTTCGCTCCGATCCACTAACGTAATCTCACAAATTCAGAAGAATGGCCCACCAGCTCCCCGAGCTAATTACTAAACTGATACGGCAACACCGGTCGTTCTCTACAAAAGTACTTATTAAAATTCAAGCTAGCCTGAACCACGAACTACTGGTTCGTAAGTTACATTGAGCTTAGGTGGAATGAGTACGTGAATTGCGACCAACAGGCCCAAGAAACCAGTAATACGGCCACCACAGTGAGACAAAATCGCGGTCTGTGGTGTTACTCGCTGCGCGGCGCTCAGTTCAATCGCAACGAGATCGCAGGCTCGCTCGGTGACCTCGGGACCTTTCTACCACTCCTGGTAGGCATGTCTTCCCAGAATGGCTTGAACTTCGCATCGGCTCTCTTTTTTGCTGGATTATTCAATATTATCACCGGTATCGCATTTTCGATTCCTATGGCAGTGCAGCCGATGAAAGCGATCGCGACCGTTGCCTTGACAGAAGGCTTGACGGTCCCGGAAATCCTAGCCGCTGGAGCTACCGTCAGCTTTGTCATTCTGGTACTCGGCCTAAGCGGCTCGATCGATTGGCTTAATCGCATCGTTCCTAAGAGTGTTGTGCGTGGTCTGCAACTCGCGCTCGGCCTTTCCTTACTTATCAAAGGTTTGCAAATGGTCACAGGCACAAACCAATGGTTTGCCCCTGACAGCTATCTGACCGGAATCGCCTCTGCCGTTGTGGTATTAACACTACTTCTCTCGAGGAAAATTCCCGCAGCTTTGCTCCTGTTTGGCTGCGGAATACTACTAGCAATTTGGAGTAAACCAGAAGTTACCAAAGAATTAGGATTCGGTTTGACGCTACCCGTTTGGACGCCGCTCGCATGGTCTGATTTCGTATCCGCGTTTCCTAAAGCATCACTTCCTCAAATACCACTGACAACCCTAAATTCAGTTATCGCGGTTTGTGCTCTTTCCTCCGATCTCTTTCCTGATCGAAAGGCATCTCCACGGAAAGTAGCGATATCAGTTGGCTTAATGAACCTCATCGCATGCTGGTTTGGAGGGATGCCGATGTGTCATGGAGCGGGCGGCTTGGCAGGGCAATATCGTTTCGGCGCAAGAACCAACGGTTCGATCCTTTTCCTCGGAGTGGTCAAGCTTGCTTTAGCCGTATTTCTCGGCAGTTCATTGATGACACTCTGCATCGCATTTCCCGCCAGCGTTCTCGGTGTCTTACTCGCTTTTGCGGGTATGGAATTATCGCTCGTTACTCGTGATCAAACGGGTCGAACAGATGCCTTTGTCATGCTCTTAACGGCAGGAGCATGTATGGGTCTAAACAACATCGCTCTAGGATTCGTAATGGGATTATCGATCGCCTCGTGCCTGAGGTTGGGAATCTTTAAGATTGAGGATGCTTGAACCAGACTTTTTGTCTTTACATACATCTCGATTGAATAGTCGCTTGTTTCAATAGATCCCTGTCTTTCCGAACAAGTACCGAATTAAGATCTCCCTCAAGCCCCAGAGTTAGTCTGCTTTGAAGCTAGTAGCTTCGCTTCGATATAATTCACCAACTTCGCAACAGTAGTTAAGCGTCCATACTCAGCTTCTGGAAATTCAATACCCAAACGGTCATGGACAAAGATTAACAACCGCAAAAAATCAAAAGAGTCAATTTCCAGTTCCCGTCGAAATTCTATTTCGTCATTAAGCGCCCCTAGATCTGCTTCCGGGGCTATTTGGTGTAAGCCATCAAGAATCACCGCGCGGATCGAGGCTGTTGTTTGATTCATAACAACTGCGGCTCCTGTAATATCCTTCCAAGGTTTTCAAGGAACTTTGCACCGCTTAGACCATCAGTTGCTCGATGATCTGCCGACAACGACGCCACGAGCACTGGCCTGACACATAATGCACCAGACTCAACCCAAGGACGATCAAGAATTTTACCGAAACCGATCAAGGCTACTTGTGGTGGATAAATAATTCCCGTTACTGACTCAACACCTAAGTCTCCCAAATTGGTGATCGTAACAGTTGCATCTGTCAATTCGGAACTACGCAGTCGCCCTGCACGGGCACGGGGAATAAGTTCACGCAAATCAGCCATCAGTTGATCGAGATTTTTGCTGTCGACATCGTGAATCGCTGGTGCGACGAGTCCACCCCCAGTCATCGCTATCGCAAATCCTGCATGCACCTTATCGCTTACTTGCAACTTACCATCTTGCCAGTGACCATTGAGCTGAGGCACCTCAGCGAGTGCCCGCGATACTGCTTTGAGCATCACAACAGCTGGCAAGAGTCGATGGTCGATCGATCTCTTAGCATTCTCTTGCTCTAACCATGCGAGTCCCTTACTCATATCGATCGAGGTCTGCAAATAGTAGTGTGGTATTTCTCGTTTGGATTTCGACATCGCCGCTGCGATCGCAGTGCGTAGAGCTTGACGCGAAGCCTCTGGAGCTTTGCCAGAACTGACAGCAGGCTTACTTTTGGCAGCTTGTTCAACGTCTGCCACACTGATCGCACTATCTGGGGTTGCGGGCGATACTATGGCCAAATCTATGCCCAATTCCTCAGCACGCCGCCGAGCCAGGGGAGAGACTTTGAACCGCGTTGAGCTCTTACGAAGCGCGATGTCAGTTGTAGGTGGGGGGGTACCTTCGGGCTGTAAGAGTTTTTTGGCAGCAAGTTCCTGATCTGCACCTTTGTCCCCCATGTCCTCACGTGTAGCTTGAGTGGATGACTCTTTCGCTTCGAGCGGGAAACTAACACTGCTCGGGCGAGTATCTTGTATTACGATCTCGCTGCTGGTCTTCACCCTAGGTATCGTTGGCCCTACTTCATCGGTACGCACTAATGCTTTTTCATCTTTACTTTTAATAAGCAGCATGACCGCACCAACCGGTATTGTCTCACCTTCGTTAGCAACCAGTTTCTCGACAATGCCCTCCTGAAAGCACTCCAAGTCAATCACACCTTTAGCGGTATCGACTTCGCCTATCACCTGTCCCCGCTTGATCTGGTTACCAGGCTGAATGCGCCACTTCAACAAAGTAGCTTCCTGCATATCAGCCCCGAGGCTGGGCATTACAAATTCAGCCATGTTTTCCCACCATCGTTCGTAAGGAATTCGTAATCGTCTGAACTTGAGGCAAAGCGGCGTCTTCAAGTGGTTTGCTGTACGGTAATGGAACTTCAGCCGTACAGACTCTCCCCACCGGACAATCAAGATCGTAGAACGCCTGCTCCATGATACGAGCCAAGATTTCGGCGGAAATACCACCGCTGCGCCAGCCTTCATCAACAATAAGTGCTCGATGTGTCCGGCGAACTGACTCCATGATTGTCCGATCATCCAGTGGTCTTAAAATCCGCAGATCAACTACTTCGACATCGATTCCCGCTTCAGCCAGAATAGAAGCGGCTTCGAGTGATTTATATAAACTAGCTCCATAGGTGAGTATGGTTACATCCTTACCAGGTCTTCGAATCTTGGCCGAACAGATATCGACGCTACCATTCTCAGCCAGTTCACCTTTGAGGTTGTAGAGAGTCTGGTTCTCGAAGATCAGCACCGGATCTGGATTGGAGAGTGCTGGCGCCAGCATGTAGCGAGCGTCCTCGATAGTAGCAGGGGTGAGAATCCTCAAGCCTGGAATATGAGCCAGCCATCCCTCCCAACTATGAGAGTGCTGCGCCGCAATTTGTTTTCCACCACCAGTGGCCATGCGAATAACGACTGGCACATTGAACTGACCGCCGGACATATGTAGGATCGTGGCAGCTGTATTAACGATTTGATCAAGAGCGAGCAGGCTAAAGTTTACGGTCATAATCTCCACGATAGGCCGTAAACCACCCAGCGCTGCACCAATCCCAGCGCCGACGAAACCAGTTTCAGAGAGGGGAGCATCACGAATGCGCTCCGGTCCATACTGATCTACATTAATCGGTTCTTATTCAGCATGAACATCCTTCATATGATCCCCAATATATGTGTTAACTGGTACCCACGAACTATCAACC
>JAUMAI010000515.1:5117-16112 GCA_032116775.1 Pirellula sp.
ACGAGTTACACCAAAGCAACCACCGTAGTGACCGAT
This sequence comes from Pirellula sp., assembly GCA_032116775.1. Taxonomy (GTDB): domain Bacteria; phylum Planctomycetota; class Planctomycetia; order Pirellulales; family Pirellulaceae; genus JAFLCP01. The sequence goes on from JAUMAI010000515.1 coordinate 5,154, forward strand.
ATCTTCACCCACGAGAAAAACTCGAGAATCGGAATCCAACGCCTCTCGAATCGCTGCGGCGACTGCTTCGCGGTACGTCATTACGGGCAAAACTGAATCGATCGACTTGTTCATGAAGGGATCTCCGAATGAACAAATCGCGTAAGCTCAGAAATCGGTTCCCAAGAACCAGCCTCTGCGAACCGGACTGCATCATCAATCTCTGTTGCAACCTCAGATTCGACTTTCGTCAAATCATCAGCCTGCAGTGCGTAATTTTTGCATGCCTGATCAATGAAGTTCGAAATGGGATCTCGCTGTTTCCACTGATCAACTTCCTGTTTGCTACGGTATAACTCTGCATCAAACATCGAGTGTGGACGAAAGCGATAGGTGTGACACTCCAGCAAATACGGCTGGCCTTGTCGAACATATTCGATGGCAACTCGAGCAGCCTCCTGTACTGCCAACACATCCATCCCATCAACGGACGCTGCGGCAATACCGTAAGGTTCTGCCATGCGAGAAGCGTTTGGCTGTGCTAGCTCGACTGCGATGGGCGTACCCATGGCATACAGATTGTTTTCACAAACGAACAAGACTGGAACCTTCCATAGGGATGCCAAGTTCATCGATTCATGAAAAGCACCTTCAGCTGTAGCCCCTTCACCGAAGAAGCAAGTCGTTACACCAGATCTTTGTTGCATTTTTTCCGCGAGGGCTAATCCAACGGCCAGAGGCAAACCACCACCGACGATCGCATTCCCACCAAAGAAACGTCGCTTTTTATCGAACAAATGCATCGATCCGCCACGACCGCGGGCACAGCCTTCTTGCTTGCCGTACATCTCAGCCATGATTGACCTAGCCGAAATCCCTCGTGCCAGAGCATGTCCATGCTCGCGATAAGTCGCCACAATAGAATCGTGAGGTTGCAATTGCCCAATCACACCCGCTGCGATAGCCTCTTCGCCGATATAGACATGCAAGAAACCACGAATTTTTCCTGCTTGATATAGCTCGATGCTCTTCTCCTCGAAACGTCGCATACGCACCATTTCAAACAACAGTCGCCTAGCGTTGTCACGGTCTAGGGCCGCTTTACTGTTCATGAGCCGACCTCCAGTGTCGAAAGATCCCCTTCGGGCAAACCGAGTTCCCGGGCCTTGAGCAATCTTCGCATCACTTTTCCGCTTCGAGTCTTAGGTAAATCTGTTACAAATTCCAACTCCTTCGGAGCCACGGCAGCGCCCAGTCGCTTGCGGCCATAACCGAGAATCTCCAAACGTAAATCATCTCCAGGAGTCTGGCCTTGCTTGAGGACCACAAAAGCCTTTACCAGTTGGCCAATGAGCGGATCAGGCTTACCTATGACGCCAGCTTCCGCAATCGCTGGATGCTCCATTAACGCACTTTCAACCTCGAACGGACCGACCATATGACCCGACGTTTTGATAATGTCGTCACTGCGTCCCACAAACCAGTAATATCCATCAGCATCTCGGCGAGCCAAGTCACCACTGAGATACCAATCGCCAACAAAACACTGCCGATAACGTTCTTCATCGTGAAGGTAGCCGCGAAACATCGAGGGCCATCCAATTCGTAAAGCTAATTCACCTTCAACATCTGGTTGATCTAGAATCTCAAGCGAATCACTCGTCCGTCGAACGATAGCAGCTTCGATACCCGGTAACGGTTTACCCATCGATCCAGGTCGAATATCCATCGCTAAAAAATTGGCAATCATGATTGCACCGGTTTCAGTCTGCCACCAGTTATCATGAATCGGTAAACCTAATGCCTCTTCCCCCCAGACAACAGCCTCTGGATTGAGTGGTTCGCCTACACTTAAAACTAACCGCAGTGACTTCAAATCAAACTCATCCCGCGGCCGACCAGGAATTCGCATCAAACGTCTGATCGCGGTTGGGGCTGTGTACCACACAGTAACCCGCTGATCCTGAAGTATTCGATACCAACGAGTTGCATCGAATTCTGCTTCATCAACGATATTGGTAATGCCATGCAGCAAAGGTGCAATAATTCCATAAGAGGTCCCAGTCACCCAACCTGGATCGGCAGTACACCAGAAGATGTCATCTTTGTGAAAATCGAGCACATACTTGCCGGTAGCATAGTGCGTTAAGACTGCCTGATGTGCATGAATGGCACCCTTTGGCATTCCTGTCGTCCCACTCGTAAAGTGCAACAGCGCAGCCTCTTCGGGTGCAGTCGATGGAATCGCGAAATGGTCTTTTGCCTCCCTCATCAATCTTGAGAGCGATAGCACTCTTTCACTTTCATCTTTATCGACATCAACTAACAAGATGAACCTTAAATCAGGCAACTGATCCAGTATCGGTGCGACTTTTTTACGAAACAATGAAACGGTTGTTACCAGCACTTTGGCACCACCGCGTTTTAATCGCTGCAGCACAGGCTCACTGCCAAATTGCGAGAACAGTGGGCAGAAAATTGATACATTCTTCAGAGTACCCAAAGCGGCCGTATACAGAACAGGAACGCGTCCTAACAGCGAAAATATGACATCACCACGTCCTATTCCCAAGTGACATAAAACATTGGCGAAGCGGGCTGACTGCTGCGCTAACGAACGATAGCTGATATCGTGTACTTGGCTTCGTTCGTCGAGCCAGCGAATTGCAATCCGATCCGCTCGGTCTGTATCCAAATGCCGATCAACGGCTTCGTACGCAATATTCAGTCCGAGTCCCCCGGGTAAGCCGCTCAATTCGCTCCTAATCTTCTCCCAGGAAAAATCCTTGCACAGCAACTCGTAATCGTTGACAGCTGCAGGGACGGTGAGCGATTTGGCTATAGAGTGAACCATGGGTGCCGCTCCTCTCAGTCAAGCGCCGAACCTGTCCCGCACTGATTAACACGACTTCCTCGTCGATTGATTTCTTCAACGATTCAGGCGGACAATTTAAGAACTGACACAACATCTGGTACGACTTAGCATCAGCACTCAGCGAGCAGAACTGGAATAACGAGATACGTAACGATCATCAGAAACCATTTTCTGACAAACAAAAGGTTGCAAAATTTGTGCCAATCAAGCTATCGAGCTCTTCGAGCTCGTAATTAGCCGCTCCTAATTTTTCCCTCGCATACTCCCGGGTACAGTATCACGCGAACTGCATCGGAATCTTCTCATCATTCCGCCATCGACAACGGTGTTGGTCTAATGGTCCTCAAATTCACCATGTATTAACTTAAATCCGCGCTCTAAACGGAATTTTCTGCCTAAGGTGGGACAAAGCGACCACACTATCGGTAGCGGCACACTCATTGGCGCGCCAAAATGCACTCTGAGTCACCCGAAACGCACAGTGGGGCGTTGGCCAGATACAAGCCTCCGGCGAACGCCCCCCTGACAATGCACAAGAAAATAAGGCCCCTGAAATGAAACTATCACTGACCACCGTTTTACTTGGTGCAGTGCTGTCTACCACCGCGGCGGCAGCGGACGACATCCTCATCGCCGATTTCGAAAAAGAGACTTATGCACCTTGGTTAGTTACCGGTGAAGCATTCGGAAAGAAACCTGCCCAAGGAACACTTCCAGGCCAAATGTCGGTCGATGGATTTAAGGGTAGAGGTTTAGTGAATTCATACGTCAACGGCGACGTTTCTACAGGGACTCTAACCTCTCCCGACTTTCGTATTGAAAGAAATTTTATTGCTTTCCTTATTGGTGGAGGAAAAAGCGATAAGCTTGCCCTGCAATTACTCATTAATGACCAAGCCGTTCGAAGTGCAACCGGACCCAACGATACGACGGGGGGAAGCGAAGCTCTTGAGATTCAGTCTTGGGATGTTGCAGAGTTCAAAGGCAAGCTAGCGAAATTGCGGATCGTAGACGACGCCCAAGGTGGCTGGGGACATATCAATGTTGATCATATCATTCAAACAGATATGAAACCGAAGGGATTTCTCAAAGAAGCCCAGCGTAAAATTACAGCCGAAGCGAAATATCTGCACCTTCCCATAAAAAATGGAGTACCAAAGCGTGTCGTCACATTACTAGTGGATGGAAAGCGTATCGTACGTAATGACATCGAACTAGCCGATGGCCAAGCCGACTGGTGGGCGCCGATGGATATAACCTTATGGAAAGATAAGTTACTTACCATACAGGTAGATAAATTACATGAGGACTCAGCCGCTCTGAAAAATATCGAGCAAAGCAACACACTCAAAGAAGCAGACAGCCTCTATCATGAAGACCTACGCGGTCAATTTCATTTTTCACCGAAACGTGGCTGGAACAATGATCCCAATGGCTGTGTCTTTTACAACGGCGAGTATCATCTCTTCTTCCAACACAATCCATACGGCTGGGGTTGGGGTAATATGCACTGGGGTCATGCTGTCAGCAAAGACCTCGTCCACTGGGAAGAGTTAGGCGACAAACTACAACCTGATGAAATGGGTCCCATGTTCAGCGGTAGCGCAGTCGTCGACTGGAAAAACACCAGTGGTTTTGGAAAAGATGGTCAACCGCCGCTAGTATTGTTCTACACTGCTGCAGGAAACCCAACCGTCCAAGGACTTGCTTACAGTCATGATGGTAGAAACTTCACAAAATACTCCGGCAATCCAGTCCTCAAACAAATCACCGGAGGTAATCGCGATCCCAAAGTCTTCTGGCATGCAGAAACCCAACAATGGGTGATGGTTTTGTATGTCGAATGGCAGGGTCGACATACCGTACATTTCTTCAATTCGCCGAATCTCAAAGATTGGAAGCTCGCCAGTATCAGTAACGGTGATGTCACAGGAAGCAACTTCCTCTATGAATGCCCAGATTTCTTTCCACTGCTGATCGATGGCGACCCCTCGCGAAAAAAATGGGTGTTACTAGGTGCCAATAGCGATTACGCCATAGGGGATTTCGACGGCAAACGTTTCCTGCCCGACTCAACCCACTTACGAGGCCATCGCGGCAAAGGCTTTTATGCGGCGCAATCGTTCAGCGATATACCTGACGGGCGACGCCTACTCATCGGATGGTGGCAGACCGAAACCAAAGGCATGCCTTTCAATCAAAGCATGACACTTCCCATGGAACTGAAACTCACCCAAACCGACAATGGTCCTCGCCTGACATTTGAGCCGGTAAAAGAATTAGCATCTCTCAGAATGAAATCTCATAAAATCGATATTAGCTCTCTCAAACCTGGCGACAAGAATCCTCTAGGAAACATCAATTCTGAACTTGTAGAAATAAGAGTTGACTTCGAACCCGGTGATGCCAAAGAAATTATCTTCAATGTGCGCGATGTGATGATTGTATACGATGTTACCAAGCAAGAACTTAACGTCGCTGGTCACCGTGCATCGGCTCCACTTAGAAACCACAAACAAAATCTGATCATTTACTGCGATCGAACCGGTGTCGAAGTCTTCGCGAGCGATGGACTTTGTTATGTTCCCATGCCCTACCTAACGAAGCCTGACAATAAAAAGCTCTTTTTTGAAACCCGAGGGGGCACAGCGACCATCCGCTCACTAGAAATTCACGAATTGAAATCCGCTTGGGAACGCTGACATGCAGGCCATGGCCGACTACTGCGACATATTAGCTTACTGAGCAGAGCATCAACGACAGACGATGGCGAGCGTCACCCCAGCAAGGATCTGGAGCACATGAATTAGACAAATGGATACCACGAATGCACTGCCAACAAACATAACACTGCTTTGTATGCTGTTTCATACAAGTCTAGAATGAATCATTGTGTTTTTGGCAATCCGTACCACAAATACTGAGTAATCAATAAACGAAGCTCCTTGGACTGACTAATTTGACTGGATTCCAAGCGGACGAAAAGCCATACTAGCTCGGCTTGGCAGTCCGATGCGGTAGAAGAGTCAACAAGAAACAGATCATTGCGATCGATGCTGACCTAGCGTAGGTAGGTTCTGTTGTCGGTAGGCTTGTGACAAAGGTCTTTTGTGATGGCTATAGAACAAAATAACAAGATAGCGTCGGAAGCTAAGGGATATCAGGGCGGCCAAGGCACTCTGCTTGGTTTAGTGACCCGCCCAGTATTGATCATTAGCACTCTCGCTCTCGGACACTTTATTGCGTATGTGCTATTAATCATGTTCTCCTATGGCGCAACGATGAATTCCTTCGATAGTGGCGCTGAATTATCGATCGGAGCAAAGCTTAGCTCGTTAGTAGTTGACATCTTATCTTTTCCGCTGGTGTCACTCGTAATGTACCTACCGATCCGCAATACGGGAGTTTGGGGTTGGTTGATCGCCATGCTGAACAGTCTAATGTGGGGAACTGCAATTTGGATTTGCCTCAAGTGGCTGCGAAATCGAACAGTCGCTTCCTTGCCCAACGGATAACAGCCATAAAGACCATCAGGTCGCCTTTGCCTGTCAGTATTCCAGCCAATCAAGGCCGAGGCTATTCCGTTAGAGGGTAGTAATTAGCGATTACTGAGCGTAAACAGCTCGCCACTATGACTTCCTAATTGGGTCAAAAAGGCCGCTTCATCCTTGAATTTGCACCAGTATTCCAAGCAGTGCTAGAAGAGCCTTACGGAAAACAATTTACCCTGATTTTTTTGGTGCTTTGCTCCGAAATAGGTTATCATCAACGAGCATTTTTGGTCGCATATCGCCCGCCGCCTATCCCACCTTTCGTATTGTAAAGCCCAACCTGATGGCTTCCCGACACTTTTTACTATGTGTTGTTGCCTGTTACAGTTTATCTACCTGTAACAGTCGTTGCGTTATTGCGGAGGAAGTCCAATTTGAGCGAGATATTCTTCCTATTCTGCAAGCTCATTGCATTCGTTGCCATGGCCCCGATGTTCAAGAAGCAAACGTTCGCCTAGACAACCTTTCGATCAACCTCGCAGAAGACCGTGCAGCGACCGAGCATTGGCACGAAGTCTTAAACGTACTTCAGGCAGCCGAGATGCCTCCGAAAGATGAGCCGCAGCTTTCTAGCCAACAGTTGCAGACTATTACGGAGTGGCTCTCCAAAGCGATCAAGTCAGCCTTGGATTCGCAGCGAAAAACGGATGGTCGCGTCGTCCTGCGACGTTTGAATCGTGTTGAATATCAAAATACGATGCAGGAATTGCTCGGTCTAGAAATGGATTACATACGGGATCTACCACCGGATGCCTTATCCGCTGATGGATTTCACAACAACGGTCAATCTCTTCAGATGTCTTCTCTGCAACTCGAGTATTGCTTGTCAACGGCAAGACGAGCGTTGGATAGAGTCATCGTTCAAGGCGATAAACCGCCAGCCTTCGACCATACCTTCGCGGCCAGTAACGTTGATGACTGGCTCGGAGATGCTCAGCGTTCCAATAACCTTGGGCGAAAGCAGGAGTTTCTGGCCAAGATGGTCGACCAGTATCCGGAAGAAGGGGACTTCCTGGTTCGAGTCCAATTGACTGCCAACATTAAGCCAGGCAAGGGTTACCCCTTGCTCGAGGTCTCGGTCGGTTATCGACCCGATACGGAAATCCTGATGAGGGAATTCGATTTGGTTGAAGTCACGTCGACTGAATCGCAAACATTTGAATTTCGCGGGCGTCTTGAAAATTTCCCGCTCCCTGTCCGCGGTCAAAGCAAGTATCCCGGCTTGGTCGTTCGTGTTCGTAATGTCTATGACGATAAGTCTCCGTTGCCAGCTGCGACAAAAGATGAGAATGGCAAAACGGTTTATCCAGCCGAGGAGCATTTACCAACATTAACGATCCAGTCGGTGGAGTTTCACGGTAATAACTATCAACAATGGCCACCTGACATGCATCGGCAGATCCTCTTTGAGGCTCCGGCTATGGATCGAGAGGACTTGGCATACGTTACCAAAGTTTTGCAGCGTTTCATGACACGAGCCTTCCGGCGTAATGTCGAGGATGTGGAGGTTGCGAGGTTTGTTCAGTTTTACCAATCGATTCGCCCAGAGTTTCCGTCGTTCGAAGAGACGATCCGTGAAACTTTGGCGATGATTTTGATCCAACCAGACTTTCTCTATTTGCTTGAACCCGCTGGGGAAGAGAAAAGAACTCTTAATGATTTCGAGTTGGCTTCCCGGTTATCTTACTTTCTGTGGAGCACACTACCCGACGAACGACTGATGGAACTGGCAAGTAGCGGTAAGCTACGGGAAAACTTAGCGAGCGAGGTTGACCGAATGCTGGCAGATCCCAAGGGAGAGAGATTTGCCAGACAGTTTACCGATCAGTGGTTGAGATTAAGTTTTATTGACAATGTCGCGGTCAATCGCGATCGTTTCCCAGGCTTCGATGATCGTCTCAAACAGGACATGTGCGAAGAGACGCGATCCGTTTTTGCGGAGCTGCTGCGTGAGAACCGCAATGCTACCCAACTCTTGGCCAGTGACTTTACGATGCTGAACGAACCACTGGCCCGGCACTATGGTATTGAAGGAGTCTATGGTCGGTCGTTTCGACGCGTACCTTTGCCAACGGAACTTCATCGCGGGGGAATTCTGAGTCAGGCGAGTATCCTCTTAAGCAATTCGACAGGTGCGGATTCGCATCCCGTTCGACGGGCCGTTTGGATCCGCGATCGCCTTTTAAACGACCCACCAGCTCCACCTCCCCCCAACGTTCCTTCTCTCGAGGAAGCCAACCCAGAATTTCATAAACTTTCCATTCGTGAGCAACTTGAGATTCACCGCACCAACGAATCTTGCAACAATTGCCATCGAAGTATCGATCCCTGGGGAATCGCTCTGGAAAACTTCGACGCCGTTGGTAGGTGGCGTACCGAAACACAACCGAAACAAAATGAAGATGCCAATAAGCAATCCATCGATACCAAAGTACTTCTGCCAGATGGTCAGGAGGTCGTGGGGGCTGATGGACTTCGCGAGTATCTCGCGGGAGCAAAAAAAGACGACTTCGCTCGTTCGTTAGTAAGTCGTTTGCTTAGCTATGCGTTGGGGAGATCGTTGGAATTGACGGATAAGGTAGCGGTCGATAAGGTCCTTGAACAGTTTGCGAAAGACGACTATCGGCTCAAAGGTTTAGTACATCAGGTGGTGACAAGCGAACCGTTTCAGACTAAGTAACAGGTCCAATTCGGTCATTGCGAATCTAGCAATAGAAAGACTGTGACATGGCAAGAAAATCATGGCATCTACATCGACGCACTTTTCTCATGGGCACGGGCGTTTCACTAGGCTTACCCTGGCTAGAATGCATGACCAAAGCCAGCGAACCATCGATTCCAGCCGCTCAACCTCCTCGTCGAATCTGCGCTCTCTATTTTGGGTTTGGTGTAGCTCTTCCACCAGAGAACCATGAGCACGCACGCTGGCGTTGGTTTCCCAATGGCACAGGACGAGAGTTTCAATTCACCGAAACACTCAAACCTTTGGAAGGTCAGCGCGAAAAACTGACTGTTATTGGTGGCTTGTCGCATCCCAATGGACGTCGGATGGGCGCCCACGACACCGCAGATACTTTTTTGACAGGATCATTTCTGAACAACAAGTTCCTGGTCAATACAGTTTCGATGGACCAGGTTGCTGCGAAGGCACTCGGAGATCAGACACGTTTTTCTTCCTTGGTGCTATCGACCGATGGCGGCGTCGGTGAGCCAACTCGCTCCAGCACGCTTTCCTACAATGATAGAGGCCGACCACTCCCAGCACTCCATCAACCGCAACAGATCTTCGATCGGTTCTTTGGAACTGGCGATCCAGACACAATCGCCGAGCGTCGTCGACTCAAGAGCGCCTCAAGTATGCTAGATCGCGTCTTAGACGACTCCCATTCGCTACGAAATCGCTTAGGGAATAGTGATCGCGAGAAACTCGACGAATACCTGACCGCCGTGCGTCAAATTGAGCAGGGAGTGGAGCGATCCCAGCGATGGCTGGAAATTCCTCGCCCTGAATTACGCGATGAAGAACGAAAAATGCTTCACCTGGACTCGGATGATAAAGCCCCGCTACAGTTCATTCGCACCATGTATGATTTGATTTATTTAGCCTTCCGTACCGATTCAACTCGTGTGGCGACCTATCAAATTACCAACATGGCTGACTGCTCCTCCAAAGCAGCGAAGTTTCCGCAACTTCAAGGATTCAAAGACTCACTTCACACTTTAGCCCATGATTGGGATAAGCCAGGCGGCTCGGAACGACTCGGCCAATGGGACCGATTCATGGCCGAACAATTTAGCTACTTCCTCAGTCGCTTAGACTCAGCTCAGGAGGAAAAAGGAACGCTCCTCGATAATTCACTCGTCCTCTACGGCAGCAGTAACAGTGTCACTCACGACAACAACAATTATCCGTTGATACTGGCCGGTGGAGCCGAAATGGGATTGAAGCATGGCAGGTATTTGAGGTTCGGCGCTGAAGTGCCAATGTCCAATTTATTGTTCACGATGCTAAATCGTACCGGAATTGAATGCCAATCCTTTGCCGATAGTTCGGGCGAGCTATCTGAACTGTTGAGCTGAAAACACTGAGTTCACACATTCACTCACTTTCTGTGAGGTGGTGCGGTAGCGCGATATTCTCGGAGAGACACTCTCCGAGGTATTGCGCGAAATCAGCATTGCCGCACTACTGCTTCTTTTTGGCCTTTGCGGGTTTGACTCGCGGATCTTCATTAGGAGTTCCAACCCACAGCGGCTCAACATTGGTTTGATTCCATTGGTCCCAAGCACGAGAGAGTTGCGAGACAATCTCCGGCTGTGAAGTCGCTAGGTTTTTCTGCTCGGAAATATCATTTTCTAGATCGTAAAGTTGCCAGCCCGATTGAGATTTAGTCTCAAAGTCGCGGGCATCAACTAATTTCCATTTACCATGACGAATTGCCTTCTGCGGCCCAAATCTCCAGTAGAGGTACGGGTGATGCGATTCTTTCGATTCCCCAAGCAATAGCGGCAAGATATTAACGCCATCCATGCCATCCGGCACTGACACTCTGG
>JAUMAI010000516.1:0-3315 GCA_032116775.1 Pirellula sp.
TTGACCACCCATGTGTCTTCGGTGCGTAAACGACGAACAAGAAAGAGCGAAGCCATAACGGGCATCACGGTAATCGACAGTATCAACGCGGAGGTTAACGCTGACATGAAAGTGAATGCCATTGGCCGGAACATTTTTCCTTCGATACCCTGTAGGCTTAAAATCGGTAGAAAGACGATGATCACGATGAGTCCCGCGAAAAGAATAGGCTTACCAACTTCATAAGAAGATTCTTTAAATGCAGAGAGGGGAACGCTTTTACCTGGGTGTTCTTTCTGAAAACGGCTGGCTCTTCTCATGGCATTTTCGATCATCACCACGGCACCGTCGACAATCACACCAAAGTCAACAGCTCCCAAGCTCATTAGATTGGCAGAAACACCAGCTACATACATAGCAATCGCAGCACAGCAAGCGGAGAGCGGTATAGCGGCTGCTACGATCAAGCCTGCTCTCACATCACCGAGCAATATAAAGAGCATTAAGATGACCAAGAAAATACCCAAGCCAATATTCTCGCCGATCGTATGGATCGTCTTTTCGACAAGCTCCGTGCGATCGTAAAATGTGTCGATTACCACTCCATCTGGCAATGTAGGTTGAATCTCATGGATTCGTTCTTTAACCGCTTCGACGACTTCGCGTGAATTAGCCCCCATGAGCATCATCACCATGGCTGTAACTGCTTCGCGTTCTCCATCGCGAGTCACGGCTCCTTGGCGAAGCATCGGTGCAAAGGTCACTTCCGCGACATCTGATATGCGAATGGGAGTTCCTTCAGCGCGGTCGTCCAATACAATATTGCGAATGTCATCTAGCGATGCGATCAAGCCTTCGCCGCGAATCAAGCGTTGTTCTGAACCATGTACGATATAGCCACCACCCGCATTAGCATTATTTTGCTGCAGAGCTTCAAAAACGCGCGACAGAGAAATTCCGTAGTTTAAAAGCTTATCTGGATTGATTTGTACCTCATAAGTTTTCAATTGTCCGCCGAAAGTATTTACTTCGATAACTCCCGGAATACTACGGAGTTGAAAAGCAATTTGCCAATCGAGAATGGTACGAAGCTCCATCAAGCTGTAGTCGTGGCCGGGTTCCGATTTGATTTCGAACTGATAGATTTCACTCATACCAGTGGCAATGGGGCCCAGTTGTGGATCGCCCATACCTTCGGGAATTGCCTGTTTAGCTTGCAGAAGGCGTTCGTTCACCAGGTTTCGGGCCCAGTAAATATCAGTACCATCCTCAAACGCAACTGTGACCGCCGATAATCCAATGCGGCTGATTGAGCGAATCTCAGTCACCTTCGGTAATCCACTAAGAGCATTCTCGATCGGAAAGGTGATGAACTGCTCAACTTCAACCGGTCCGAGGGCAGGAGAGGTCGTTAGGATTTGAACTTGAACATTGGTAAGGTCAGGTACTGCGTCCAATGGAAGTTTCGATGCGGAGATCAAGCCGGAGCCAATGATGACAGCGCACAACAAGAGAACGATAAATCGATTGTTGAGCGACCATTCGATGATGCGATTAACCATAAGATCGTAGTTTAGGCTGACAAAGAGTGGAGTAGTGTTCGAGTCACTGAGGAATGGTCATTGAGGATTATTCACCCGCAATCAGCTCGGCTAACATTTGGGATTTCAGCGCAAAGCCACCTTCAATCACAATGTTTTCATTTTCGGAGAGACCGTCTACGATCTCATATGCTTTCTCAGAACGCCTACCGACTTTTACGGAACGTCTTTCAAACGATTCAGGACCCACTGCAACAAAGACAAATGTATCTCCTTGGTAATCCAATACCGCAGAAGGAGGTGCTTGGATGACGGCAGTCCTGGCCAAGGCTGGAATCTCAACGTTCACAAACATTCCAGGTTTAAGAAGTCCTTCGGCATTATCAGCAGTAGCAATCATAGCTACGGTGCGACTACCTTCTTCAACCACTTCACCGGTGAAGAAAACCTTAGCTTCGAAATTTCGGTCTGGCCATGATTGCGTGCGGAAGTGAATCGTTTGATTCGAGAGTTGTTTGAGGAGAGGTAAATGCTCTTCGTAAATATCTGTTTTCAACCAGACCGTAGAAAGATCTGCAATTGTCAGTATCTTTCGATCTGGCAGTGCTCTTTCTAATAGCACAATATCTTTCTCTAGGACCGTGCCATCAAAGGGAGCAACAATCGGATAGAAGCTTAACGCTTCGCCCTGACTACTGGGATCGATATTGGTTAACTTCGACACGTCATATCAAAGAATACTGAAGTGGGCTTCCTAAACTTATACTTTGACGTCTTCTTCGCGTAAGGCCTGCGCAGCCAAAATGGCCGCTCGCTGTGCATCTTGCTCAATCTGTTCAAGAGAGGCTTGCAGAATAGCCTGGTCTGCATTGACAGCAGCTTCGGCTGCCATACGTTGCTTGGCTGGAATGGTATTTGTGTCCGTCAAACTGCTGAGGCGTTGCAGATCCATTTGCGAGCGATACAAGTTGACATAAGCGGTCATAAGTTTCTCACGGTAATCACCCATGATTCGCTCACGAAAGCGATTTTCAAGTTCAGCGATAGGTGTATTAGCCTTAATGGCTTGAATGAACTCAAGAGTGTTGCGCGAAACGTCTTCGGTCCATCGATTCTTGGTGGCTGCGAAATCCCTTAGCAAGCGATCTTGATACAGGGCTAACTTGGCTTGGCCAACTTCGCGACTGCGGATGACAACCAGTTCGTCCCCTTTTTTAACCTGTTGGCCGAATTGCACTTTTACTTGATCCACAACACCATCAATTTGTGGAAAGATGTGCGCGACGCGATCGTCATTCATCGCGATCTTTCCAGTCAATGAAACAGTTGTTTCTAAGACGGCCTTGGCAACAGGAGCTGTTCGCATGTTAGCAGACTTCTGACGGTCGGCTGTGAATGAGATCGCTTCAGGCTTGGCGGGGGCCTCGGGGGCTTCTGTTTTCGTTCCATGTTGAGCAGCCGAGTGGGGCTCGGGCCTTTGGTTAGCTTGCTCGCGCTGATTAAACCAATACATGCCTCCGGCGCCGAGAGCCGTACCGCCAAGGGTAAGCAAGGTCGTGATGATCAACTGTTGGGTAGGGGATAACTTTGAGGCTGACATAGTCGGAATGGGTCCAAGTCTTATTTCGTGTAACGAACAATCAAGTGGTGGCAGAGTCTTTGGCTGGCCAATGATTGCAGTGGAGAAAGTCTAGATGCTGGTTAGCCTAATGAGAGCTTACCAAACAATTAAAAAGCTGTCGCAGTAAACCGAAGAAGCAAACTACTGAATTGCAGTAGTTGCTAACGTATAAGA
>JAUMAI010000517.1:0-4383 GCA_032116775.1 Pirellula sp.
CTGGTCACCAAACATATTGCCGAATCTCAAGACATATTGCACTCCGTCATTAAGAGTGACTAACAATTCACCGCTAGATGACAGAATTTCTTGCCCACCACCAACGGTTTCCTGCGGGAAAAAGCCTCGGTCATAGAGCGAAATGAGGTCGGTATTTTCTGGGCTCATCAAGATCTTGTCCGCTTTAAGATCGGCGGAAAGCCCAGGTGGCTTTCGATCCACATCAACGATCTCTAGTTGATCGAGAGCATTCTTAACATCATTCAATCGAGATGAATTGACTTCCTCACCCTCAGGAATCTGCTTCGGGTTGGGCGTACGGCCTTCGTAGGCTACCCAATTCTTGAGGTTCCATTTTGATGAATTGGTATCGAAAGCGACATCTGCGTCATAGAGCTTTTGCATAACTCCACCTTGTTGCTTATCGACAACAACGATCGAGTAGTCCCGAAAGCCCAATTCGGCGATATCGAAAGATGAAAGCTTTAATAAATCCTTTTCGATCCACTTACCGAACTCAGTGCTCAACGGCGCAACATTGATTTCGACATCATAGGTCGCATCTTGCGAAGGAATGCGCACAAATCGGCGTCCAGGCTGATTGGCGATCTCCTTACCGACGATCAAACTAGCCAAGTCTTTATCTTTGCCATCTTTAACCCTAACGAGGAGACCGACGCCCTGATCACCCACTTTCAGTGTGTTGGCATCTGGCTCAACCACGCCATACAACGAGTGATCTTCGCGGCTCTCGCTTGCCAGTCCCAAAACCTTCATGCCGACAAAGAGGGTCGCAGCATCTCGCATTTGATTGGTAGCATCTGCGGGATAACCTGCATGAGAAGGGATCGTCCATAGGCCCGTTTGGCTATCCTTTCTCACTTCAAACTCGGACAAGCTACCCAGAGCTTCATCAAACTTGGTGATCGACAACGAAGATGCAGCCAAAGGGTCTGTAAATTCAGGGAACAAATCTTTGTTAACCATAGATTTGGCCCCTGTCATGTCGACCGAGGCGACCCGCGGTTGCGTCAACCACGCCGCCACGAAGGCTACGATTGCGATCACCGCAAAAATACCTGTCTTTTGTGGCTCTTTCACCGTATTAACTCCTAAACAGCTCTTTATTAATTTTTATCTGTTCGCAAATAACACAACGGCCCGAATTACTTCAAACGTGACTTTGGAATACCTTCACGTTCTCGCAATCGCCGCGACACAAACACACCTATTCCGACCAAGAGTGGTGGAATCGGTGGCAATAAAATTGCCAACATTTTGTATCGATTCTGAGTCGTCAGAATTTGCAAGTCAGCATCTCGCTTGCTCTGTTGGATCTGTTGATCTCGAACGCGTTCTAATTGCTGGCGCTTAACTCCCAGTTTTCTCTGCAGTTTCTGACGTTCGATTTCCATTTGAGTCATCGCTTCTTGTAGTTCCGCAAACCGCGATTTATCAATGGCGCCTTCTTGCTGTAACTTCTGAACACGCTCTTCGAACTTCTGAATGTTCTTGGTGTTTTCAGCTTCAGCTTCTTGGATGGCGTCATCAAACGATTTCTGGAATTCTCGACGCTCTTCCATTTCTTTGCTGCGCGCATCTTCCGACTGAATTTCTAACAGTCGCAAGGTGCTATGTTGAGGCTCGTGCCTGCGCACCTCAGGATAAGATACTTCGCCTGCTAAGACATCGATGATGTTGAGAACCAACGTCACGTTCTGGAAACGGAAATTGACTTCGTCGTATTGCTCGGGACGACTGCGAATCTGTACGAAGATTGGATTCATGCAATCAGTATCAGCGACGAAGACAGCTCGGATCGGTTTACTCTCCGCCGGCTTAGCACTGGCAGCGCCCTTGGTTTCATCCTTCTTTTCTTCGGCGCTCGCCGGTGCAGCGCCTTCAATTTGAACGGCGACAACCTGACGACCGGTGGGTGGGCCCTGCATAACCTTAAGTTGGTTAGCAGCCATGCCACCAGACTGAATGATGTTGTTCAGTTCTTGGTAGGGTATCACGCCCGATTCGCTGCCTGTCGACAGCAGTTCCTTAATTTTGACTGGAGCATCTTTGATGGGTCTAACGGTACCCGCATAGAGAAGCATAACTTCTCTGAGACCTCTAGTAATCTCGCTCTTATCAGCGAGAGCGTCTTGAGCACCGGGGGCTTCTTTTCGAATAAACAACCATTCATCCGACATTTGCTGCATCTGGGCCAGCTTGGGATACGGATTGTACTGTTGCCAAGCGACATCAGGGCTGAAAGCGCCCCCCATGCTCGGTTTACCTGGCATCTCAATACCCAGAGTTTTCAGCACCTCTGAAAGATCACCCTTCGGCATGGCTCCGCCGCCACCAAAAGGTCCACCTTGTGCTTGCTTCGGTTCGCCAGTTCCGGGGAACGTAAATCCGAAGGGAAATGGATCTTCGAAAAGGGCGGTTGGAATACCTGCTTTGATTGCGGCCACTAGATTCGTCATCTCTTGTGGAGACAAAAGCGATGGCTGGACAACCATGAGCACATCGAATTGGTCTGGCAGCAAGGGTGCGTTTAGATCAGCTTCTTTGACCTCGTACTGCTTGGCTAGTTCATCGATGATCGGTTGCCGCGGAATCGGGTTCATGTTAGCCATTGAAAATCCACCCATGAACTGAGTGTCATTCTTGACCACACCCAATCGCTTACGCTGGGGAGCCGCCACAGTCCTGAGCGATCGGACCAATTCATACTCAACCGGAATTCCAGATTCGAAGAATGGGATCACCACCTTCTCCAAGCCACTTCGAAAGGCCGCACCCAGGATCACCGATTGATCTACCAAGGCGCCTCGCTCGCGAACTCGTACCTGTTGTGGAACAATTCCGTAACGCTGCTCGGCCAGTTTAGCTTCTTCACTGAAAACCTCTAAGCCTTCATTGATATTGACTTCCAGTGGAATGCCTGCACGTTTTGCAACAGACTGGAACTCTTTCAACAAAGAAATCAAATCGTATTTTGTCCGGGCATAAAGCTCTGGGACTTCAGCTGAAATGTAAGCATCAACCACAATAGGTCGCTCAGGATCCATTTCCCGCACGAGCTTCATGGTGACTGGAGACAGCGAGCTAACTTGCCCCTCTGTAACATCTTTGCGGAAGTCTTTGTTGCGGAAAAAGAAGCTCACTCCAGCGGCAGCGATTGTCAAACAGAAAATACGAGCGAGGTAATGCAAGAACATCGAATTACCTTTTTTGCCACCGCTCCAGTGACGCTTGCCGATCATCACCATGCAAAGATAAAGGCCAAGCACCGCGACTAGCGAGAAAAAAGCAATAGACGAGGCTGCGATAACTCCACGCCCGAATGAATCGAATTGCCCACGGATCGACCACAAGCTAATCAGATTGGACCACTTGCGGTCTGATAGAATCACGTCGGCCATCGAAGCAAAAGCTAATGGAGCGTTGAAAAGCGCGCCTAAGATAAAGCCCACCGTTAGGTTATTGGTCAAGAAAGAAGCAACCATTCCAATTGCCAACATCATCAAACCAATGAACCAATAACCAAGGTAATTGATGCAAAACAAACCCGTGTCTAAATCACCGAGTGTTAAAAAACAGAGCACAATAAAAGTAGAAAGCTCCGCAAACAACAGCGATGCGGTGTATATCGCTGCTGCTGACATATACTTCCCAATCACAATATCAAAATCATCAGCAGGCAAGGTGAGCAACAGTTCGTCTGTACCCTGACGTCGTTCGTCAGCCCAAATGCTCATCGTGATCGCAGGAATGAAAAACAACATGATGACCGGGAACCAATAATTCAGTTGATTCAAAGTCCCCATGTTAGAGCTAAAAAATTCGTGGGGCCAAAAGGCTGCCATCGAAGTCAGCAAAACGAACAAGCATAGAAATACATAGCCTGTTGGACTGCTGAAGTACCCTAAAAAGTTTCGCTTTAAGACCGCGAATGCGACTGGCTTTGCTTTCGACATGTAGCCGACAAAAGCGCCTAAAACCGCCAAGAAGATTATGTTGTAAAACAATAGAGACAGCACTGCGGACGTTGCAGACATGGTAATGATTGAGCTTCTAAATAAGAGTGTTTTCTAGTTAACAACACGTTGATTTGATTCGACACCGCGTCGAATCGATCCATCGATCAATCAAGATCTCTCGTACAACGAATGCTCTTCGAAGCTTTTCAACATACTCAAAACTTCGAAGAGACTATATCGGGACAGTTGTCGTATTTAGCACCGACCAACTTTCCTCTGCCAATCACATCGTTATCAGTGATTAGTTCACTGAAGCTCCGGTCAAATCATGGAAGGCTTCGGTCAAATCACCTCGAACCTTTTTCAGTTCGCTGACAGGTCCATCGAAAACCTTGCGTCCCTC
>JAUMAI010000518.1:0-4793 GCA_032116775.1 Pirellula sp.
TAAGCTGTAACCGTTGGAATGGACACCGGATGAGGATACGGCGACGATAAGATCACCTGGCTTGATGTTTTTGCCGGTGATGGTCTCGGACTTATCGACCACGCCCACACAAAAACCTGCCAAGTCGTAATCATCCCCATGATAGACGTCTGGCATGATGGCGGTTTCCCCACCGAGCAGAGCGCAGCCTGCATCTACGCAGCCGTCACTGATTCCCCGAACCACTTCCTCTAGCAGAGGCGGGTTGTCACGGGACATCGCGATGTAATCGAGAAAGAAAAGCGGTTCCGCTCCACAGCATAAAATGTCATTAACACACATCGCCACCAGATCGATCCCGATGGTCGAATGTTTGCCCACAAGCTCCGCGACTTTCAGCTTCGTACCAACCCCATCGGTACCGGAAACAAGTACCGGTTCTTTATACTGTCGGGAGAAAAGGCTACCCCCGAAATCCAAGCTGAACAGGCCTGCGAAGCCCCCGTCATTGCGTAGAACGCGGGGGCAGAAAGTGCGGTGCATCCATCTGGGCAAACGCTCCATTGCTTGCTCGTACAACTCCAAATCGACACCGCTGTCTTTGTAGGTTGTCTGCCCCATGGACGCTCGCTATCTATCCTAGATTGTTACGATTCAGGTCGGATTTGAATACTCACAGATTAACGGTTTGCGAGCAAATTGACCACAGGTAACAGGCAAGTTCTGCTATTCGCTGTCACCCATCAGCAGACCGCCAAGTCCCAAGCCACCAAGCACGGAGCCCTCTTCTTTGCCTCTGCTCCCCCCAACTCCCGCAGCGGCGACAATTCTTCCAGCCAACCGAGATATGGGCAAGCTTTGCATCCAAACACGGCCAGGACCGGTTAGGGTAGCTAGGAACAACCCTTCCCCGCCAAAGAGTGTGTTTTTAACCCCCCCTACAAATTGAATGTCGTAATTAACGGTCGGGGCCAGCGCCACTAAGCAACCTGTGTCCAGCAGCAAGCGTTCACCAGCGTTTAGATCTCGGTGCATGAGCATCCCGCCAGCATGAATCAGGGCGATACCGTCACCGTTGAGGCGTTGCATGATAAAGCCTTCGCCACCGAAAAATCCGACGCCGATTTTCTTTTGGAAGGCGATGTTAATCTGTATCCCCTTGGCACCGCACAGAAACGAGTCTTTCTGGCAGATGATTTCGCCTCCAAGTTGATCTAGATGTAAGGGGATGATTCGACCAGGGTAGGGCGAGGCGAAGGCGACCGTTTCCCGGCCTCTTGGGCTAACGTTCGTAAATGTTGTCATAAAGAGTGATTCGCCGGTCAACATCCGTTTTCCGGCGCTCATCACCTTTCCCCAGAATCCGCCACCTGTGGCAGAGGGGTCTCCAAATACCGTTTCCATTTTTATTCCAGGAGTCATGTACATCATGCCTCCTGCTTCCGCGATGACTGTTTCGCCTGGGTCGAGTGTCACTTCGACAAATTGAATATCTTCGCCAAAAATCTCGTAGTCGATTTCGTGGGATGTTCGAGTGCGGGTGGTAGTCGCAGGCTCTAAAGTATCAATCACCGTATCCGCAGCATGTTGTCCAGCCACAAACACTTGGGCGCATCCTTTGCAGCGGAAGGATTGGCCTGCATGTTCTGGAGCGATTCGATAATCTTTTCCGCAGTTTGGGCAATTAATATTGAGCATCGAAAGCACCCTATCGAATTGGTAGAAAAAATAAAACGGGGTTGGATTTACCGGCGTAAATACAACCCCAATTAGGCGCTCTTGAGGAGCGAATCCTATTTCTGGAAGTTATCTGCTCAGTGAGGTTTTATCTTCCCCGCTTTCAGATCTGCCCAGTAGTTGTTTAGTTCTCTACGTATCACACCGCTGAGTAAGAAAACGCCAATAAGGTTAGGAACTGACATTGATAAAATGAGCATGTCGCTAAAGTCTAAGATATTCGTCGGAGATACAATCGAGCCGAGGAATGTAAAAGTGAGAAACATAATTTTGTAGATCAGAGAGGATCGTTCCCCGAAGAGATAAACGAAGCAACGTTCTCCGTAGTAAGACCATGAGATACAGGTTGAATATGCGAACATGATGACCGAGACATAAAGAATGTACTTGAACCATTCAAAATTTGGGTTCTGGGTAACCGCCATCAAGGTGATTTGGGCCCCTTTGCTTTCAGCGGCAAGAGCTTTGGCTTCAGGTGAATCCGCAATACCTGTCACAACCACCATCATCGCTGTTAACGTACAAACCACGACCGTATCAATGAATGGTTCGAGTAACGCCACAAAACCTTCACTCATCGGTCTATCCGTCTTAGCGGCAGAGTGGGCGATCGCAGCCGAACCAGCACCAGCTTCGTTGGAAAATACCGCACGTTTGACCCCCTGAACCATGACACCTAAGAATCCACCAGCAACACCCATCGGAGTGAAGGCCCCGGTGAAGATGGAGCTTATAGCTGCTGGCAACTTATCGAAGTTCAGGAAAATCACGGTTAAGGCCATGCCCATATAGGCAACGCACATAAATGGGACGATTCGGCCGGCAGTCTGGCCGATCGATTTAATTCCACCCAAGATCACGGCACCAACCGCAATAACCATCAAGATTCCGTAAATCCAAGGATAATCTTCCAAGAACGCAAGATTAGGGTCTGTTTTGATTGCGTTCAACGACTGCACCACCTGATAGGAGTTACCGCCTCCAAATGAGCCGCCGATACACAAGAGAGTAAACACGACGGATAAAATTCCGCCTAGAGGACCAAGACCAAGTTTCGCCAGACCATCTTTCAAATACACCATCGGTCCGCCAAGCACCGTACCGTCTGGGCCAACGCGACGATACATCACGGCTAACGAGCATTCGGCGAATTTACTGGTCATTCCCAGTAAGCCGCATACGATCATCCAAAATGTTGCACCTGGACCACCAATACCGATCGCCACAGCCACGCCTGCGATATTACCGAGTCCTACCGTACCTGAGAGAGCCGAAGACAATGCTTGAAAGTGCGATACTTCGCCAGCATCTTTGGGATCGTCATACTTTCCGGTAACCAAGTCGATGCCATGTTTGAAACCACGGAGGTTTACGAATCCCATTTTGAGAGTGAGAAACACACCGCCAAACAGCAGCCACATAACGACGAATGGGACGGATGCATTAAGGAACGAGCCCGTCCAAAAGTCAAAAAACAAAACCGTCGCCATCGGACCAACGATCCACTTTCCGAAAAACGCGTCGACATTGTCAATCCATGTTTTCGGCTTGGCAGGCGCTGATGCTACCTTGTCTGAAGCTGTACTCTCCGTCGCTTGTGTTGGTTCACTTGCTGCGGATGTCGCAGCGGTTGCAGTTTCTGCAGTTGCTGAATTATTGGCTTCTGTATCCGCAGGTGTTGGCGGAACGGAAGGTTGGGTTTCTGTCGATGTGGCAGCCGCAGGGGTTGTCTCTTGGGCTGATACAAAATTGATATGGTTAGTCAGGGCAACCGTTAGCAGCAGTATGGCTAATTGACCAACCCTAGATTCGCCAACAGCCCGGAGTGATTTCAGCATGAATCCGATCCTTTGGAACTTTTCGTCAATGCATTGGAGATGCACTTGCATGTGTTGTGCCATTGCATCTGGTGTTTAGGATTTAGAAAAAATCAAAAAGCAAAACCGTTAACGGAGAGGAAGAGATTTCGCGTTCTATTGAACTTTTTGTGATCGGTCAAATCAATTACGGGAAACGGGAAATCAAAAATTAGGATTCTAAAAGGCTCATCCCGCTACCTTCCTCAAGATCCATACATATTCTCGAGGCTCCGCTAATTTCTTAATCTCGGCTTCGAGCGGTTCGATGATCGGTGGGAACTGATCGATTTCCACCGCGTTGTTGCCTTGTTCATGTTTGCGGAACAAAAACAAATAAGTTTCATTCTGTGGACGGTAGTGATGGAAGAATAATTCGTTCTTGCGATGCAATGCGCGACGAAGTTGCTCGGCTTGAGCTTGCAAGGCTGGCAGAGCTGCACCAATGCCTTGCTGCCATTGTTCATGGGTGCCACGGAGAACTTCTTTATCGTTGACTAACAGTGCATAGTTACCTTGGTTAAGTCCTTGGATAGATAACTTCGTGTAGGGGCCGTAGCCGTTATCCACAGGGATTTGTTCGGACGCTACTGGCAAGGGAAGGGGAAGGCAACCAGCTTTTTCAGTCCATTGCCATTGCTCTGCATTCTTCGAGGGAACTGGCGCGAGGTTCCAGCCATCTCCCAATGAAACGACTTTTGCAGCTTGATTGCCGCTAACATGCAAGGTGATGTTCTGTGTGGTATCAAGTTGGGGTGAGCAATCTGAGGGTGCGATCGCCTGGGCCAACTGCTGGCTGTACAGAGAATAACCAGCCGCGTTGAGATGAACTCCGTTGGTCGTCCATTTCGTTGGTATGATGGGCAACTGAATCGTCTTTAGCTTCCTTTGATTTGCAATGTCGACAAGGGCTTGAGCAATTTTCGGGTGACGGTTTTTGTAGTTCTGCAACCGTTCATCTTTGTCGGCAGCTTCCAAGGCAGGAGGAAGAGCGATGGTGAGTTTGTAGCCCGCTTTAGTCAGGTCATCGAGCAGACGATTAATTTGCTGGTTAAAAGTTTCGAGCGAGAGATTATTGTCAAATGATTCGTTGATACCGTAGCAGATCAGTACATGGTTCGGCTTAGCTGCTTGAAGATCTTTTAGGCGACGTTGATATCCCTCTTCGTATCCTCCAAAGACAGCCCTGGCTCTACCGCTGGCATCGTCACCACTCCAAGC
>JAUMAI010000519.1:0-2256 GCA_032116775.1 Pirellula sp.
TCAATCGCTCCCGCACCGTATCAATCAGCTTTTGCACATCTTGTTGTCGAGCGGGGGACGATTGATAGCTGCCTGAACATATGTCTCCGCTGTCGGAGTAGCAGTCGACAAGCAAAGTCGCGATAGCGTCATCTACTAAGTGGCGCCTAGCTCGTATGAGAAAATTCCCGGCGATTCTCGAACTCTGCATCGTTCCGTCTAACACTACCGGTCTTACCACGGAAGGGTATCCCGGCAGGAGGACTGCAAGTCTCGTATGGTTCTGGGTTCCTTTCTTTATGGAGAGTACTCCCTGCTGGTTCTTGCCTCCGTCCAGCGTCACCGAAATCACTTCTTCATAGAGCCCCTCTGCATGGGCCGGAGTCGACTGCGCCTGAGCGGCAACGTTAGTCAAGATCGCGCCGCAGAGAAATATTCTATTGATAACGCCCAGATTCATTTAACCAACCCGATTTACTCAAAGCCGAACAGATCTATACATGTGATGATTCTTGGTAATCTGAATTCAATTGTGCGACCGCTGTATACCGGTAGCACGGAATCCCTCAAAAGCCTCGAATCGATACCAGGGAACTGGGTATTTTCTTCAAAGACCTTCTTACGCAGTAATGCTGCAAACTAACTTCCAAGATCGACCAACTCCTGATCGATTAGCCACTCGTAGAAGAGATGCCCGTCTTTCTTCCAACCTCCCGTTAGGGCAAAGACGACCATCACAGTCCGCGATTTCGGATCGATAAGAATTTCTTGTCCTCTATAGCCTTCCATTGCAAAATATCTCTTTGCAATCCAAGTTTGATATCCATAAGCCACCATATCGGGCTGTGATATGTGCCAAGTGCTTGTAGACAGTCTGTCGTTGACCATCTGCTCGAGCCATTTCGCAGGTATAACATTTTGAGCGTCTTTTTCAATAAACAGCCTCGATAGTCGAACCCAATCACGTAATGTTGCATGGAAGTAATTTGCACCCGATGTCAGCTTTGGTTCGGTTGGTGTTGCCCACATAAAATTCCAGAAGGCGTCGGCCTCTGTACCTAATTTTTTCCATATGCGGTCCTGAAAAAACTTTGATAGTGGTTGACCGTACACAGCGGATACTATGGCACTAAGAATGTCGCTGCTCATGGGGTCGTAGTTAAATCTCTCACCTTGAGCATGAACTGTTTCAGCTTGTGCCCACAAACTGCGGACGTCGACTCCACAAAAATCTAGGCGAACGCCAGAATCTGATCCACAAGGCGCGGCAAACTTTTGAAGAAAGTATTTCTTTGCATCTCCCTGGGCATCCCATCGAAAATTTGATCCGCTAGCCATCTTTAAGTGGTTACGAACGGTAACCCTACCCAAAGGAGTGCCCCTCATAAACGGAAGATAGCTTTCAGTGGGTTTATCAATCTCGATTCTCCCCTCGTGAATTCCTAGACCGATCGCCATTGCAGTGAGAGTCTTTGTCATGCTCTGGCTATTGAACAGATGAGTAGCATTTCGACCATATTGGTACGTCTCGTGTATGAGCTTTCCTTCTTTATAAATAGCAACTGCCATGACGTTGTGCTTCTTTATCCAGAGTTCAGGATTGCGCAATAAACCCCATGAAACCTTCTCAGCGACTAACGCTTGGGGTTCGCCGGTAGCTCTTCTCACCCAAGAAACTTCATTTTTTCCTGCGTAATAGTTGTGTTTGCCTTTGAAGCGTTCTCCGGAGTACTCCGCAACCACAAACTCATCACGTTCGCCCAGCCAATAGTTCGGTGCCAAGGGGTAGTTAGCCTTCGAGCCATACTTTTCAGCATCAGGGCCCGCCATCGCATCCGTTATGGCGAAGCAGAGGAAAACAAAGCTCAAAGACACTGCGGTTAGAGTCAGAATTTGTCGCATTAATGGTCTCTCTGATTTCTATTTTTCGCTGCAAAGCGCATCACGAGAAAGTTTTCGCGTCTTTTACATCGATTTCGTCTACTCGTTTGCTAGGGCTTCGAAAAGAACTCCAAGAGCGAAGCTTTACCTAACTCCGTTATGTTTTGATCCGATCGGTTCGTGTTCTCACAGCCAGTCCACTTACAAGCAAGGGGGTCTCGAAAAGAATACGATCTGCCATGATCCCAACCGTGAGTCGCGCTAGGAAATAGCTGAACGGTAAACCTCTCTCGTTGAGTCTGATCTCCAATAGCTTCCACGAAGGAATTGCATGCGTTTGGATTGCGGCTCTCATAGTCATCCTCTCCACCAATCAAAATCTTAACTGGCACGCCG
>JAUMAI010000520.1:0-1753 GCA_032116775.1 Pirellula sp.
CTTCGCTTTAGCCCACGAAGATGATGTCAAGATTCTGCGGTGGAAAGAAAAATATGATTCCATACCAGAGGATACCAAAGACCCTGGATTGATGCAGGCTAAAAAACAACTGAAGAAAAAGAAGCCAACAAGACGCCAAGGCGAGACTTACTGGAGTGCCGAACAATTTGAAAAACTAAGAACCGCACCAGCCGCTAAGCTGGCTAGTCGCGGTCAGTTACCTTGGCGACTATTGGCATATCTTCTCAGTCGAAATCCTGAAGTGCAACCGCTCAGAGATTTAGTAGGCCGAAGATTAATGGATGCCAAGCAGCTCGAAAATGCACAACGCGAACTGAATCAAATGCTGATCACATTGTGGACCGCCGGATACATCGAACTGGAGCCTAAGCCACAGCCTCTCACGGCAGCTGCCCCAGGAAAAAGTGGTGGTAGTGAGGGTGGTCAAGTTAGTGAAGTCGTCGGCTTATTGGCCGCAGCTGGTTACAAAGTTAGCGCTGTGACAAAATCGCCAGACCAGGATGTCACGGATGAAGATGAAGATGTATCAGGGGAAGATAGTGAACGTTTTATTGATACTCCTTCGCGTGGTTACGATCTAGAAAATTATCGTCCGCTTACAGCCACGCCCACTGAACGCTTAGATTTGCTAGTCAGACTTCGCAGCATCAATCCTCTCTATGGAGTTTATCTAGCTGGCCATCTCGCGATAGCGGATCAGAATGAACGTCTACAAGTTCTAGAGAGTGTGCTCGAGTTGCCGAATAACATCGCCAAGCTAGTTCGGGTACCACCAGAGGACGAATTACCGCAAGGGCCATTGGCACTAGATCGACTGAATCATCAATT
This sequence comes from Pirellula sp., assembly GCA_032116775.1. Lineage (GTDB taxonomy): Bacteria > Planctomycetota > Planctomycetia > Pirellulales > Pirellulaceae > JAFLCP01. The sequence continues at coordinate 850 of JAUMAI010000520.1, forward strand.
GTTGGAACTCGGTCTAGCGGGAGCGGAAGAGCTGGGAGCGGTTGCGGAAGAGGAAAGTGAAGCAGAGGAATATCGCCGCGATCGGGGGCGATTTATCGAGCCACCACCCCGCCCTCTCACTATCTCGCAAAAAGTTAAGCGCCTCTTTGATTTCGATTTCCCCAAAGTGCACGATGTATATTGCAGACCAGTGTGGGTGGCCGGCGAAGTGCTGGAGTTTGGGAACTTTAATAAGTACATCACTGCCCGTGGCTTGCAAAAGCAGGAAGGGATGATATTCCGTCATCTGCTACGTTTAATTTTGTTGCTTGACGAAATGGCGAACATCCCACCTATCGAAAGCACGCCGGAGAATTGGGAGGATAAGCTAGATCAACTAATTGATCGTTTGACCTTCATTTGCCGTGCTGTTGATCCAAGCAGTACTGATGAAATGATACAGCAAGAAAAATCGAACGATGATCTCCTATCCGGATTCCGATCGCTCAAGCGAAAGTAGGTTCAGTGTTTCTTTGGGCTCTCATTCTCGATTTCGGTATCGATTTAAGATAGTGTCGCCTCTAGCTGAATCGCTCACGCTGTTTCGGGTTGCAGCGAATACTCGCTTTTGCGAATCCAAAAAATCGATATGCCTAAACAGACGACCGTGTAGATGCCAATAGCGGCCAAGTGATGCCAAATGCCGGTGAGGTCAAAGATCTGATTCGCGTTGCGCATGTTCGACGGCAATTCGATATTTAGCCATTGGACCAGCAGGTTTCGCAGCCGAAAGCTTATCGTAAGTTGGTTGATTGCTGCAGGCAGGAAGGAAAGAAAGCCTTCAATGACCAGCGTATAGACAAAGGCAGCCACCATCGCTCGGCGTTGAATGAGGGTGCCCAGCATGATGTAGAGAGCCGCGTAG
>JAUMAI010000521.1:0-11488 GCA_032116775.1 Pirellula sp.
GAAGCAGTAGCGGGAGCAATCGCTGCAGGTTGACTACCACTGAAATTGGAGGGGAGGGCTGGCAAGGCAGAAGCTGGTACCGTTTGTTTCGAATCGCCATTAGTGGCGACACTAACTGGGGAAGCTGCTGGCGCTTGATAGTCGAAACCATAGTTACCGTTCTGCTTATCGGCCGCGAGAGCTCCAGCGACTTGCGGTACGGGAGTCGATGCCGCGGGCAAAGCACCTGAAGGTTTGACAGCCGAAGCCGTCTCAGGCGAGGTCATACTTGTAGGTTGTGGATTGTTTGAAACGTTACCAACCTTGCCAGTACTGGCCAAAGCTTCAGGAGCATTTAGACCTGCTGGCGCTGGCAAAAGACTGCTTTGTGGAGTAGGTGGTTTGTCATCTAAACGAAAACGTGCGCCGCTTGCGGATGGATTACTGGTCGCGGGCTTAGCCAGTGGTGCACTGACCAAATCTGCTGGTGTCTTTTCCTCGCTTGGCAGCGGCAACAACTCCAATTCATCATCAGCAATGGCATCGCCCAGCTCTTGTAGTTGCTTATCGTTTTTCAAATTCAACCGAGCAATTGCTTCCTGTTGTCGGCGGAAAATAGCTTTCTGTTCCGGTGTCAGCCCATCCTCTTCATTGTTCGCGACTTCAGCCTTGGAAGGCTTTTTCGCATTGCGTCCTAATAAACCGCTACGATTCTTGGCTGGATTCGTTGCAGCTAAGCTTGCGGTACTTTTTTCTTTTTGGATTTCATCGGATTCTTCGCCAGATGAGATAAACACTTCGGAATCGTTCGGCTGAAGCTCGCTGGCACTCTTGGAACTGGAGGGCCACCAACGCGAAAAGAGAGAGGCGATTCCTCCGGCAGGTGCGGCAGATTCTTCGAGAAGAATTTCCTCTCTCAGCATTTCCGCTTGAAGAGCCTCTGCTTCTTCGTCAACAGCCAGATCTGTTCGCTGGCCGAAACGCGTGCTATTACACCCTGTGACAACGCCCAATCCAACGATAATGGCCAGAAGGGATGAGGTCTTCAGCAAATTACGGTTCATTACTAGACCGGTCATTGAATTTGCGAAACCATTATCGACGAAGGATCTTGTAACCATGAGCAGGCATTCCATTGCTTAAGCTTGGTTCATCATCCGCTACTTTTTGAGCGAACTTCGGCGGGATAGTAGCGAGAACCCCTCCCTCGAATCAATGCTGATTTACGCCCCTTCTAAAGCGGGCTATCTAACGAGTAGTCTGGGAGGCCTCAGCAAGCTTGCGCAAGGCCAAGCGAGCGCGATGAAGCATCGGCCCCAAAGAGTTCTCCGGAATACCCGTTCGCTGCTGAATCTCTTGATAGCTTAAACCATCGAAATGGTAGTACCTGAGCAGTTGGGCATCGGTTGATGGTAATTGTTCGAGAAGATGCTCCATTTGATCCGTGGAGTCTATGGTGTCTTCGATTAAATCACCAGCGTTGGCAGCATCTACCATCTCGCCTTGTCGACTTTCGGGAAGATAGCGAGACAGTTTTCTGATAACCACTCGTCGTGCGACGACCGTCAGGTAGGTAGCCAGACTACTTTCGCGACGAAACCTTCTTAACACCTGGAAATCATCTTGAATCAGGGCGAGAAAAACATCCGCAACCAAATCGTCCTGCAAATTCCGGTCGAGCTTGAGTCCCTTGCTAAAGACCGCATGTTGAGCAACCTGACAAACCAAGGGGATAAATCGATCAACGAAGTCCTCCCAAGCCATGGGAGCACGCTCTAAACAGCGATCTAAGAGTTGTCGGTCCGTGTCAGAAAGTGTCACGGCAACATTCCAGGCGTGAACTTCGTTAGAAAATGGGAACTATAGCCAAAAGCCCCCGCAACACTTGCATCGTAGGGGGTGTTGTCCAAGCAGGCAATAGAGAGCTTTAGCAGCGATAGCATTTGTGGAAATAAATCAGCCACCTTTGCATTTGTACAAACAGAGCATTTTCCATAGCCTGCCATGCCTTCCTCTTTTGGTACCAGGAGTTATCCATGCCTGACATCCTCAAATCCATCGAAAGCGCTCGCAAATACCAACTGGATCAAAGTAAATTCAACTTGTCAGTGTTCCAGGCCCAAGTCGACGCTGAAGTCGACCTGCTTAAAGCACGCTCCGAATTCCTAATGAAGATCCAGCAGGTCATTGCCCAGCAAATAAAAAATGAGCAGGAACTGGTACGCCTAGCCTGGATGCGACTCCAAGCATCTGAATATCGCCTCGCCCTAACCGCCGCCAAACGCCGCCTCGCCTTAGCCATTCGCCGCCAACAAAAACTAGAAACCGCTCTGCATCGACTCAGTTGGCTTGGTTCGGGAGAATCCTTAGCGGCAAACTTAGTTCCACTGGCCTGGGGTGGATTCTTTACCCTGGTTGCCAATCTCTCATTCGACGCGAGATTTCGGCTCTCTAACACGTCCGTAGAGGCCTCGATGCGAAGCGGACTTGCTTTTTCCTTCCCACGTAAACCCGATTCTCGCTGCGACGATGCTCCGGAGTCGATCAACAATGCCTTGGCTCTATGGCACTGGGCTCGTACCAAGAGCTATGTCCCCCGTGCCATGTCAGCATCGCAGCAATTATTGGCTAACTGCTTAATTGACCTCGCCAGAGGTGGGGAGGAAGTACTGACCGCGGTCCGCAACGAGACTTTATTAGCAGAAGAGATGCTACGAGCCCGCCGCGAACCTCTGTGGAAAGAAAGTGCTCCCAAACTCAAATTACCCCAGCTTCCTCCCAAACCGAAGACGTCCCGCAAGCGAACCACTGAGCCCAAAACCGATTTGGCAGCCGACAACGAGGCCGAATCTGCAACTTCATCAAGTTCTAGTTCCAAAGGGACGAAAAAAGAGAAGAGGTAGGAAAATAAATGCGGTGGCCAGGATAGCGGTCGATGATTGCTTGACAGCTCCCCCCAGCCTTCCTACGATGCCAAAGTTGTCGATTGGCTATCATAGTTCAATCGAAGGAAAGTTCCGGGAAAATTCCCCGATAATTACACCCTAGCAAAGGTTGTTTGTAACATGGCCCACGTTGTCACCCAGCCTTGTGTTGGTTGCCGTTATACCGATTGCGTCGTTGTTTGCCCCGTAGAGTGCTTCTACGAGGGAGACCAAATGCTTTACATCCATCCAGAAGAGTGCATTGATTGTGAAGCATGCGTGCCGGAGTGCCCTGTCGAAGCTATTTTCCACGAGGACAACATTCCTGGTGAGTGGAAGAGCTTCGTTGAGCTTAACGCCAAGATGGCACCTCAGAGCAAAGTGATCACCGAGAAGAAGAAGCCATTGGCTGACAAGTAAGTCAAGCTCTCAGTGCCGGCTCCCTGAAGTGCCGGCTCCCTGAAGTGCCGGCTCCCTGAAGTGCCGGCTCCCTGAAGTGCCGGCTCCCTGAAACGATGAGCTCGATCGGCACGGCCGATCGCTGGGATATGTTTCAGAGCTCCATCGCCTTGAAAATCAAGCATCGTAGTAACGCTTGAAAACAAATTGGCTCTGATGAATTACTGCAACCTAAGAATAAAGGCCGGCAACCATTTGCCGGCCTTTATTGTTTGGCTACCGCAGTTCTATGGTTTCCAATCTGGCTTATGGCTGTGTGAAACCTAGGCTCTGAGCCGTCGTTAGAGGAAATCCCGCGCTGGATCCCCCGAAGCCTCTTAACTAGCCTCCACTTGGACCGTCACGGCCTGTGGCAAAAAGGATTTCCAACTGGCGTAGCGTGGATCTTTTAGTGGTGACGAAAGAGCCGGATTGGATAAAGGCTTGGCAGGCTTGCTGAGCAATTTCATTCCCGCCTGACTCGGAGTCCTGCCACCTTTGCGCGAATTGCAGCTAATGCAGCAGCAAACGATATTCTCCCAATTCGTCTTGCCCCCCAAGGACCGCGGAATAACGTGGTCGAGACTCAATTGACTTACCGGTCGATTTTGACCGCAGTACTGACAACGGTGCAGATCGCGTGCAAAGAGATTCTTGCGATTAAATCGCACAATCGTCTTGGGTACGCGTTCATACCGAGTCAAACGAATAATACGAGGTACCTGCAATTCAAAATTTGGCGTCCGCAAATAATCCTCATTAGGCTGCTTATCGATGCTGTGCAGTTGACTCACTTCACACCATGAGTCGAAGTCATAGTTGACGTATTGATCATCTTCGATCGCAATCACTTCGGCACCACTTCGATAAAGTAGTGTCAAGGCACGACGCACATTGATCACGCGAATTGCCATGTAAAATCGATTCAGCACCAGAACGCTGCACTCAAGTGCCTGAGTGTCGACCATATCCGCTACCTCATTTGGCTATCGAATCCTCTCGACGAAACTTCGCACCAACACCGACATCAAAATTACCGACATCAAAATCACAGTTCAGCATCTCAAACGGCCTTGCCGACGGTAACACCCGCTGAACAAACCGCGGAACATCAGATTTCAATCTCCGTATAACCGCTGACCACAAGAGCGAGCAACCAGCGATACGGTTCAAATCAAAACAATATTTTAGGGGATAATAGGTACTGAAATCCACTATCTTATCGTCGATTGCCAGCGATTGACCGCCACTTCCCATTTACATCGCTTCAGAAAGGGAGACGTAAATGATTGTGGATATCTAGGACTGATATAACTCTTGCACCATCGCGGTTTATCGCGGTACCATAGAAATTAGGAAGTTGTGAATGACAGCCTTCTTGGAAAGAAGCAGTCGAATCGCAAGTATTTTCTTGCGATAACCCTTTTGCACTGAGCCTTCAGAGGGCAGAATTTTAGGATCACATTTTGAAGGTTGTTCGTTTGCTTGTCAGTGTAGTTCGGATCCACAGTATTCTCGTAATTGTCAGGTTCCGTTGAATGACAGGTTCCGTTGAATGACAGGTTCCGTTGAATGACAGGTTCCGTTGATTGACAGTGCAGGTTTTTGCTAAAACGCATTCACAACTTACCGCAATGATTGTCGCCAAACTTTTCTTTTAAGTACTGGGGCTATTCGATGATTCGTTACAGTTGCGACCGTTGTAAACGCGATATCATCCCCTCTGAAGAATTGAGATTTGTTGTAAAGATGGAAATTGAGGCGACACTAGATATCGTCGATCCTGAGCCGAGTCTCGAAGATGACACCGATCATTTGACCGAATTGGACAACATGCTGGGTCGATTGGACGAATGCCAAGAAGAGGAATTTGATCAATGTGACTTCTTCCAGCGCAGAAGCTTTGATCTATGCCCCGAGTGTTACCGCCAATTCGCCAAGAATCCGCTTGGAAAAGATATCCAAGTTCCATTCGGTTTTAGCAAAAATTAAGATACATCCTCTTCTCATTACCAGAAATCTTGCATCCAGAATAAGGCGGCTGTGTCGCGAACAAAAACTCGTTGCCATCCATCCAAGGTAAAGACAAGGCAACACCGTTCTCTGTACATGCCGATTCATAACCGCCGGCAACTAACGTAACTGGGCCAACTGCAGCATCGCTTGCTTATGGTCAATATAATCCAAGATAGCGACCCGAATATCGACTGGTAACTCGGCTGTCTTGTCATCGATATAGGTCACGTTGGGATCGTACAACACATACTCTAACCAAGAAGGTGAAATCTTAGGCTCAACCCAATCCAAGGATTGGGCAAGCTTATGAATAGGGGTTGGTGTATTACGTCGCTCAATCGTCTCACGAAATCGAATTGCCGACTGTCGCAACTTTTGTTCATATTGCACGAAGCTTTGTGCTTGTTGGTAAGCTTTCAGATTCGCTGCCTGATAGATCGCTATCGTGAAACGCTTAGTCCCTAACTCGACGCCTCTGCTACGCGTTCCCTCCACACCAGAAGCTGTCGCGGTGACATCCAATAAATCAGCTTTCCAGTCGCTGGCAACTTCGCACAGCATCCAGAAATCTCTTTCACCTTCGAGTGTTTGTTCAGCGCTCGGACGCAATTGGAAATAAACTCCCGTCGCGCGATCCATCGTGCCACTGGCTATGTGGGTCGACAATTTCGGTTTTTCTGCGAATTGACGTTGTGTGGTTTGACTGGCATCCTTACCTGCTACGACCGCTGCGCTGCCCACTCCTGGCGCTCCGCCAAGAGCCTGCAAAGAAAAGTGTTGCTTGGTGTGGTCGAGACTCGTAACATCGATATTCCCCATAACACCGCTGACCGCTTCAGTTCGGGGCCAATGATCAACCACGCGCATTGCCCGAGAAGTGGAACGAATTCGCACACTCAACTCTTCCACCTTTCCTTGCAAAGCAAAAGGAACATGCGTCGAGAGACGAACTTGCACGGAGACAAGTCTGTTGCCTGGAACAGAGACTCGATATGGGGCGGACGCTAATTCAATCGCTTCGGCGGCAACTACCAACGGTGTATCGAATGAAACGGTGGACCTATCCGCAGCTGCCAGATCACTGGCCCAAGCAAACATTGCTAAAACCGCGATGAGAGCTTGATAGCCCCAAAGTTTTGAAAGGAGCCTAAATCGCAAGAATGCTGGCGTACGAAGTTTCGATACCCGAGAAGTCGACAGCGTAATAGCGTTTGGCAAATCATAGACAGATGGAACGGACATGACCCAACCTCGCCAGGAATTTCGCGACACGAGGAACGTGTCGAAAAGAACCAGAAATCCCTGCTACCTTTAAGGTGCTTTGTCGTTAGGCAGAGCAATTCGCTAGCCTAACCGAAGCGGTCTCTAGCGAAACCGCGCAACTTAAAGTCCTTCATCCATGGAGGGTCGCCCCCAAAATTGCTCCAAGCAGAAGAATCCTAGACAGCTCACTAAGAGAGTCAATGGATTTTGATTTGATCAAAACTGGAAATTTGCGGAAAATCCGCTTCCGCCGAGAGTGGCTTATTCCCTGGCCGCATCGCGGCAGCCACCTGGATACCTGCTTGCCTCGCTGCGACTAATTCCGCTTCTAAATCGCTGACAAAAAGGATTTCTGCCGGGTTTTGCCCAATATCCGCGGCAATCTTTCGGTAACTTTCTGAATCTTTTTTGCTGCCGATCGTAGTGTCGTAGTGACCGGAGAAGAAACTGAGCAAATTCCCATGTTGCGTATGGCCAAAGAATAACTTCTGTGCCGAAATGCTGCCTGACGAATAGATGCGAATCGTCAGCCCCAGTTTTATCCACTCCTTCAACGCAGGGAGTACATCTTCGTAAATCGGCGCCACCAATTCGCCACTGGCGAATCCCGCCCGCCAAACTAACCCCTGTATCTCTTTGAGTCCCGTTGTTTTTGAATCTGTCCGCATCAAGTCAGCGATATTCGCCTCGACCAATGCGCGTGGCTCCGATCCTTTCGCGACACTCCAGCTTGCTAGGTCGGCAAAACCTTCATCTTGAGCAAGTCGATTACAAGCCTGGACTGTTTCCGTCTGCCCCCAAGTGGAATCCAGAAAACTGGAGAGGTTACGAGTCACAAACGGAAACATCACATCATGAACGAAGTCGACACTTGCCGTCGTGCCTTCGATATCCAAGAGAATCGACTTACCAGAAAAAGAAATCATACTTTGATCACCGACTTTAGTCCTTCACCTTCGACATGCTTGGGCCCAAAGCAAAGTGGCTGATAGCTAGAGTGAACCCCATTATCGATATACTCAGGAGTCCACCCGGAAGGATCCTCAAACAAGCGAATGCAACGAATATGTCGATCGTCACAAAGATTGAACCAATGCTTTGTGCCTCGCGGAACATTGATTAGATCGCCGCTCTCTACTTCCACAGCGAAGACAGGCCCATTTTCTGGATGAATGTGAAACATTCCTCGGCCAGAAACAGTGAAGCGCACTTCGTCTTCACTATGAGTATGTTCCTTGTTGAATTTATTGAGCATCGCATCCAGGTTGGGTGTGTCGCGATGAACGTTGATGACGTCGGCCGTGACAAAGCCACCTTGCTGCTTGAGCTTTTCAACTTCAGGAGCGAATGCAGCTAAGATCTCAGCATCTGTAGAAGATGGGGACAAGCGTCCTTCCGTATCCCAACGCTGATACCAAATCCCATGGGGTTCGAGGTATTCACGAATCGCTGCCACATCGGTAATGGTCCGGTTTTCTGTTTCGATGAAAATGCGTGCCATGGTCCTGCTCCGAGTGAGAATCACCAAACAACCCGCCCAAAAAGACGGACGCCAACATGGTATCTTTTCGGAGCCAAATGCGTAACCAGCAGCAATCAAAATTCGTCCAAAGAATGTGCGTTCGCGGGAGACATTCCATCCTGTCGTGGGGAACATTCGCCGCTTGCTGACATCCGCGACTGATCATCGAAGTGATCGTTTTTTTGGAAGCTTACCCAGCCGCTGAGAGCCTCCCGAACCGAGGCGGCAAGGTGCCGGATCTGCTAATATCGCTCGGCGACCGCAACAACATCGAGCGGCAGGATCCGCTTCCCAACACTCCGACGGCGTCTTAAATGCCGGCCCGAGCCGGGCTCTGTTGAACGACCCCAGATAATTGGCACCTTTAAGAATGCCTAACATGCATCCACCCGACAGATGGGGGATTTGAAATTGTGAGGATTTCGTGTTGGCTGGTAGCATTAACTACTCATCCCCCCTAGAATCGCTTCTCTCGGTTTGGAGGCAAGGATGGTTAGAGCTTGTCTCCTTTTTGTTTTGTCCCCCGCGGCCAGGAGTTGGGCATCATGACCGGCAGGGTTCAAGGGAAAGTTGTTTCAATCAGTTCAAGCGGTGATTTGATCACCGATATTACGGCAAATCAGCTCGGAGGATTACCGAGCGGCGAGGCACGTCAATCGGACGCCGTTCGAGTGATTGTCGATGAGCACGAAACGATCGGAATTTTTGGGGAAGAACATTCCCAACCGGCGATGACGCTAATCGCCATACTCGGTGCAGATGACGTTCTTCGATTACATCTAGTGTCGGACAGCGCCGCCATGATGTTAGGTGTTCGCGTATCTGCCCCTGTAGAAGTTCTGTGGTAGCTGATTGTAAACGACCTGTTAAAAGTAACGATTCCAACTCTCATGCATCACCTACCAGAACTCGAAATGGGCAACCGACAGATGCCCTTGGGATCTGAGGTTCAGGCCTGGGATCGATTTCATGTCTGGCATTCTTTCACGCAAATGTCAGAGTACGAGCCTTGGCTGATTGAACGTGGCGATGGTGTCTGGTTGGTGGATGATTCCGGTCGACGCTATCTCGATGGCGTCAGTAGCCTGTGGTGCAATGTGCACGGCCACAACCATCCTGTCATCAACCAGGCGATTGAGGAACAACTTCACAAGATCGCTCATGTGACCTCTCTAGGTATGGGCAACCCCACGACTGCGATTTTGGCGCGTGAACTTATAAAACATAGCCCCAGTCGACTGCAGCACGTTTTCTTCAGCAGCGATGGTGCTAGTGCAGTTGAGGTGGCCCTGAAATTAGCTTTCCAGTATTGGCGGCAATGCCAATCTCCACAGCCGCAGCGTTCGCTGTTTCTTGCCCTCGGGCAAGCCTACCATGGCGATACGATTGGTAGCGTCAGCGTCGGCGGCGTGAGCAGATTTCACGCGATGTTTGCTCCGTTGCTCTTCGATGTGGTACGCGGTCCTTGTCCCGACAGCTATCGTCTTCCAAAGTCCCTCGGAAGATTGCCTAGCGGTGAAGTTGATTCAGAGTCTCTCGCGAATCATTACCTGCAAGCCTATGAGGAATTACTCATAGAACATGGAGATCGCATTGCCGCAATCATTGCCGAGCCACTTGTGCAAGGTGCTGCAGGCATGGTTATGCACCCGCGAGGTTTTTTAAGTGGCCTGCGAAAATTGGCGGACCGGTTTGGAACACTTCTCATTATCGATGAGATCGCTACAGGCTTTGGCCGAACTGGTACGCTGTGGGCATGTCAACAAGAATCAGTGGAGCCGGATCTTCTTTGCGCTGGCAAAGGCCTATCCGGTGGTTACTTACCCATATCAGCTACGTTGACCTCCTCTGAAATCTGGAATGCGTTTATTGGCCCCTACGAACAATCCAAATCCTTTTTTCATGGCCATACATTCGGAGGTAATCCACTCGCAGCTGCTGCTGCTTTGGCGAATCTTCAGCTCTTTGAAACCACTCCCGTACTCCAAGAAGTTGCCGCCAAGGCAGAGATCCTGCAAGAATTGCTGCAACCTTTGAAGGAGCATCCGCACGTAGGTGATGTTAGACAACGTGGACTCATCGCGGCTGTCGAGTTAGTCGCCGATAAAGCCAACTCTACGCCTTATCCTTGGGAACAGAGACGCGGTGTTGTAGCCTGCCGACGAGCCATTGAAGCTGGTGTGTGGCTTCGTCCCCTGGGCAATGTGATTGTCATCATGCCACCCCTATCGATCAATCAAGACGAGCTCAAACTCTTGGTAAACGCGGTCAAATTGGGCGTGGACGCCGCAACCCATTAGGCTTCAACCAGCAAGCATAAGTTCGCGATAACGCTTTAGCTTGGCCGCGACATTCGTATCGAACGTAGCTAAGAGAATGCATGTCTAAAATGACTTGGCATGACCGTGTGAGACGAGCGAAGGGGAAGCGACAGAGACTACGCCTAAGGAGTTGCATCCATAGACTCAGCTGGTACTACTTCCGGTACACTTGGCTGCTTAGGACGAGGATCGATCGGTAAGACTTCCCAAGGTTTCGGGTAATAGTACGTTTTCACGTAACCCGGTGCGTGCTGACGATAAGAACCAGCAGCCTTATGCTCACGCCAGGACATCGCTTCTTGACTGGTTGGTTCGATTTTGGCTGCGATCCAACCACCTACGTAGCGTGGACGATTTTTTTCAAAACGATAGGGAACCCAAGCTTTCGCGACTGGGCCTCCCCGAACTTCGCCTCGCCAGTGATCGACAGATGAGGGTCGGTCGGCCAAGACCGCGCTGCCACCGGTAGCCATCACGAACAAGGTCAGCAACGAGAAACCTATCCGACGACTCATTCGCTCAACAGCGGATAAAACGATCTTCATCGTCCACGTTCTCCGTTATGCCCGTTTCGTTATGCCCGTTTTGTTATGCACTGTTACGACAAGCAGCAACTCTTCGCTAGCTCGGTCGGCCTTCGTGGAAGTATTTCAAGAAAGCGAAGCCCATCGATCCTTCCAATGTCCTAACTTACGCCGGTTCCAACTGGATGGACTGTATCTCCTATATCGGCGATACGTGTTGTAACGATGACAAGATGCTGGCTAAAAGCTAACAGTTTTACCGAGCTTCTCGCTCTACTAAATTGGAGCGTGAGAAACTGTTTGTGATACAATAGGGAATCGGGTTAGCGAAAATTAAAGGCGTATGAGTCTCCCGCCGCGCCTCCTCCCTAAGCGGCAAGCTCGACCCAAACAACCCAATCCTACAAGCACGAGGGAACTTAAAAGATGCTCCTCTTCATTCCCAGTCGAGATGGGTTTGCTGCCTTTCTTTTCTTGGTTATCGCTGTCGCTACGTTGGTT